>NZ_DLJI01000002.1:0-93936 GCF_002484185.1 Empedobacter sp. UBA7620
AGTGGAGCAAAATACTGTAACTATTCATTCTGCTTTTGGGCATTATTTATAAAATAACAAAAGGCAAACCTGAGTTTGCCTTTTTCTTTATTGTGAATTTTTATTTGTAATTAATGTATTATGAAATAACAACACTTTTTATACACTACCCATTTTTAAATAATATCCTTGATTCTATCTTTTTAAAACTTCTATCATTTCTCCATTTGTATTAATTTTAGAATTTATTTTTAAAATATTATTTTTCTTTTTTATTAAAAAAAAATTCGCTCCTTTTACTTTATAAAGAGTATCACCTTTTTCAATAGAATCACTTACGTTAGAAAACCATCTGCCATCCTCAAACGTATCAATTTTATTTGTATCGGGATTTTTTCCGATAATTGTGAAAAAAGCTGATTTAATTCTATCTTCTTTATAACTTTTATTCGAAATAATGTTTACTGAATAATCTAATTCGTATTGTTCTTGTCCATTGGTAAAATCAATTTTACATGAATTAAGAAAAAAAAATAGAGTAAAAATAATAAGGTTTCTCATAATCAAAGTTTAATTATATACTTTACCTGTTATTATAGAAAATGTGTAAGATTTAGATACAGAGGCTCCTGCTCCAATACCTAAAAATTTACCGTCTCCTAATGTTAATGTGTTACTTATAGTTCCTTTATTATCTATACCACCTTTTTCATTTAAACTGTGACCAATAGTGTATCCCATAATTGAGCCATCAATAGTTGCAGAAGCAGAAGTACCAGCTATATTTTTAAGCATATCTCTTTCTATATTATTTTCTCTTCGATCATGAAACCCTACATTTAAACCAGGAACGCCTATTCCAGGTGTTGTCCCAACTCCCATTCCAGAATTAAAATATAATCCTATATCGCCAGGAGCAAAAATAACTCCAGCTTCAAATGTATAACTAGTCCCTTTATTCCCAGTAATAGTTATTCCTGTTCCCATAGTAACAGCGTCAGGATTATACGGACTATAATCAGGATTATAACTTTTGTCATATGCTCTTAAAGCTGAAGCTGTAAAGCCTTCAGTTTTTGCCGATACTACCGCTGTTTCTAGACTTATTTCTCCAGAGTCATAAAAACCTTCAAACTCCCCGTTAACATAACGACTATGTAATTGATTTTGTTCATTATATACGTACTTTCCTGTTTCATCTTCCCAATCGCTTGCCCATCCTGTTGGCGGTTCCGCCATCATCCCATCAGGGTCTATGAAGAAAACAGGATTATTAAACGCGTAGTTGTAAGGCGAGTGTCGTCTCATTTGTTCTGCCAACGGGTCAACATTAAACCAACGTCCAATAGCAGGGTCGTAGTTTCGTGCGCCGTAGTCGTAAAGATTGATGTCTAAGTCTGTTTGTAGTTCTTTACCATTGTATTTGTACTTATAGTTAGTATTTGCAAGATTAGTATTGTTGTATCCCTTATGCTTTAACCCAAACGGATAGTAATTGTTTTCTTCTAATACTTTTAGCGTACCATTTGCTTCTTTTTGGTAACTCAATCGTACATTTCCAAGATGATCAGTGTAATTGTAAACATAATTAAAAGTTGTACCTCCAGTTACATTCACATACCCCTCAGCTGTTGGAAAAAACTGTAAACTGTTATTTACGTACTGAAAACCTCCTAAATAATCGGTTGTGGTTACTGTAGCTCCATCTGTTACGACTTTTCTTAACTTAACTCCACTTGCATCGTACGTGTAATTAATCTTTTTAGATGCATTCCAAAGAACTTCTGTTGGTAAATTTAAGTAATTATACGTAATTGCTGTTATTTCTTTGTTTAAATCTTTGGTAAGATTACCATTAAGATCATATTTGTAATCATTTTTAGGATCTTCAATTGTTGTTCCGCTGTATTTATTCTTATCAGCGAAACCATCTTCTGTTCTGTTGTCAGAAACATTAAGAAGTTTATTCGAATTAGCTTGATAATCGTATGTTAAATCATCGATTGTAAATAGATTATTGTTCAATAAGTTTCCATTACGTGTAAAACCTTTTATATTCCCATTATAATCGTAGCCTTTTACATATTCATTATAAGCACCAACATTGGTAGAACCTCCTATAAAACCAGTTTGTATTACAGCAAAATCTGCCGTTAACAGTCGATTTAATCCATCATAATCAAATCTATAGGTTTTATATGAATCTTGTTCATTGGTTTTCCAAGAAACTCCAGATATATTTCCATTGAAATGAGAACCGTAGTTGATATTAAATGAAAATAATTTTGGTCTAATAGCTTGTTCTACATCGTTTATATCTGTTAACCAACCTCTAATATTATACTTATAATCTACCGTTTGTAATGGATTAGAAGCAACCGTGTTTCCAACTTTCTTACTCGTCAACTGATTGATTTCGTTGTACGAATTTTGAACAATGTATTCTATTGCACCATTATTAATTTGGTGTGTTTGATACTTTAATAATTCATTCTCATAATATTCAAAACCTTCATTGATTGTTATTTCTGCTCCTATATCCGTTGGTTTGTGCTTGGTAACTGTATGCTTAACCTTTCCTCTAAAATCTAAAATAGATGCGGTTGTTTGATATCCTTTCAAATAATTATCTAAGTGAGAAGCTACTGGACGAATATATTTCGAATCATAATATGTATACGCTTTGTTCCACGTTGCAGTACCTAATACATTGGTATAACTTGCAACAGCTAAACCTTTGGTTTTTGTATCATCAACCCCAACAACTTTTTGATTATCTATAGACGAAGGTGTAACACCTAAATTTTGATAATGATCGTAATAATTAACAGATTGAACGGTTAAGCTTCCGTTAGGAAATTGCGCATTGGTATAGAAAATATTTTGTCCATTATTAGCAAATACAGTTGGTACTCTTTCTTCATTATTAGCCGTTTTTTTATTGTTCAAAGCGGTTTGCATTGAACCTCGTGTCGCTGTATTTTTAAAGAAACCTGAATACACCATTCTTCCAAATTTATCGTATTTAAAGAAAGTCCATCCTTTTTCAACTGCCGTTCGTTGATTGATATCTTGTTGTAAGGTTAAACGATCTTGGTTATCATACACCATAAATTCACGTCCTTTTCCAGGAAGTTGTTTTTCAACTAACCTGTTCTTTTCATCATAAAAATATTGATAACCTAATTCGGCAAGATTATTTCTGTAAGAATTGATATTTCCATAATCGGTATTTATTAATTGTGGTGGAAGAACAAAGGTTAAATTACCATAAATATCGTACACGTAATACGTATCATGATTACCAGACGAATTTAAAGGAGCTACTGTTTTTGATTCGATGTGAATTCTTTTCAGAACAACTCTCCCTTCTTTGTCTTTAAATTCCTCAATAGGTTGACCATTCTCATCTGTTGTAATCGTTTTATATAAAGCTCCTCCTGAATATGTTATAGAATTACTTAACGTTAAAGTTGGATTGGTAGTAGGATCTGCTACGCCAAAATTAAAAACTTCTCCATCTGAATTTGTTGCATATTGAAATCCTATCTCATGACCTGCTCCTTTCATCCAGTCTCTTCCTGGAGCAGCCTGAAATAACACTCGGTTTAAAGGTGAATTCTCAAATGTTTTTTCTGAATAAGGAATATAGTCTCCTGTCGTTTCTAAGTAAAAAGTATCTCCTGTTGCTCCAGTATTTAGTTGATTACTTGCTCCAGAAATAGGAAAAGGCAAATATTCTTTGGCTTGACGCCCAAAACCATCATATTCAAATGGTGTTACAATCGTATTACCTGTAGGTGAAGCACCTACTTGCAAGGCTTGTTTTTCACGTCCTAGACCATCAAAATAAACAACAGTTTCTTTCTTTTCAGAACAATCGGCTTTTAAACATTCGACTGTTTTAATGTAATTCTCCGTAGAGGTTTGTGCATATACACTACCACTTCCTAAAGTCAGAAGCGTACCGTATATAAAATTTTTATAAAAGTGTTTCATCTCGCTATAGCTTAAGGTTGTTTGTAGTTGTACTCAAAGGTTTTTAATACTTCTTGTTTATCATTTACGATAGATTGCAAACGGTTAGCTGCATCATAGTTGTAATATTCTGTTTGTCCGTTTGGCCCTGTAATACTCGTGACACCAACAAGAGGTTGATAGATATAAGAAGTGATCATAGCTTGAGGTAATGCTGTTCGTAAACTAGCAAAAGAATCTTTCGTTAAAGTACCATTGTTGCTTGCTATTTCTAAATTTTGAATAAAACTACTAACCTCTGATAAAGAAGCTCCTTCTATTTTAGCGATAGGATATTGACCGCCATATCCCCAAATAATAGAAACAGGAATTCCATTTTCTAAAGTATATTGTGTAAGATTACCTTTAGCATCATAACTGGTGTAAGTTATTTTTCGGTCGGCTGTAGTTTTAATATTGACACCATTTCCTTTCTTTTGATGAACAGCAGCTTTCTGAACGATTCCATTGAATAAATTATATTGATTATGAACTTCAGAAATATATACGCCATCAACACTTTGTTTGACAACAACTGGCTCTGCAATGCGGTTAGCATCGGTTAGTTCTTTCATGTAATCTTCTTGTCCAACTAAATCAGGTGGATATTGGTATTCCGTAGTTAATGTTTCGTTTTTGCTGTTTTTGGTTGTTACACTTGCTGGATACAAATGTTTATAAGTAGGTGAATAGTGATTTTCTGTTGTTATCACTATACTATCATTTGGAAAAAAATCAGTTGTTGTTGTTCTAATATTTTGTATCCATGCATTATCTATTGAAAAAGGAGCATATTCAAATTTAGCAAAAACAAAACCATTCTCATCTTGTACTTTTGTAATATCTAAACCATATTCTATTCCAGAATGATTTGGAAGTGCACTTGATGAAAATCTATTTAAAAATCTATCTTCATTGTAATCAAATATAGTTTTTTTTACTATTGTATTCTCATTATCTTTTAAAACCTCCTCTTTAACTTTTCCTTGTAAAAAAGCTTCATTACATATAGGATATATAAAATTTGATGTTCCATAACCATCAAAACGCGTAGAACATCCGCTATTATTATACATTGTCAGTTTTGTGTAATTTTCACTTTCCTTTTTTAAATTTTTATACGTTTCAGTTACGTATTTATATAATACAGATTTTCCATTTATTGTATTAATTTGCCACCCAGGATTGTTTGTTATTATCCTTTGTTTTCCAGCTAATTTAGTATCTCCTTTAGTAAAATTTGAGGTATAAAAAGTTCTGAATTGATTTTCACCATATAAGGTTCCACTTTCTTTTGTTGTTTCTGGAATCGCATAAGTATAATCTCTAGTAATCGTATTATTATTGTTATCATCAAGAGTAATGTTTTTAACTCTTATAGTTCCTATAGATTCATTATGTTCAGGTACAATAAAAGTTTCTCTTTCAATCCATGATAATGTTGCGTAACAATCAATAGATTTTTCAGTTAAATGATCATAACCTTTTTCAATAGACATTTTAAAACTTTTACCTTCAATATCTGATGCTTTGTAAGGCGTTCCATTTCCCAATGTATATTGATAAGGATTTTTTATTATGTTTTGATTAGTAGATTTATTTAGAACGGATAAATAACAATTTCCAACTGTTTCTACTCCTGAACCATTATCATTATCTCCTGTGAAATTTAGTTTAACATCATATATTCGTATATTATTTCCTTTTCTCGCCTCAAAATCTAAATAATCATATGTAGACCTAGTATTATAAGTTTTTTCTACATGATAAGTAATAGAATCAACACTTTCTTTCTTAAAATATTGATCAGCTTCATATTTAATAGTTAAACTTCCTTTTGTTGGGTATATAATCTTTTTTAGATTTCCTATGATTCCATATTCAAGATTAGGTTTTTTATCAGCTCCTCCATAAAAAGATGTATTCCCTTTAAAGTTAGTTATGGTAGCTGCTGGGATAGAAGACATCTGTCCGCTTTTACCATTATAAACCCCCCAATAATCTTGCGCAAAAGAGAAACGATTAATTAATGGTTTTTCTTCATAATATTCTAATCTATATTTTTGATTAGAAAATATCTCTTCAATCTCTTCTAATTTTAATCGTTTATCAATACCTTTAATTAATCTACTATCAATTAAGTTCATTTGCCTTGTTAAATCTTGATGAATATCAAGCGAAGGAGAAACAAAATAATTTGCGGTTTGGTTTAACTTAAATTTTTTAATAGGTTTACCATTATAGTCTATTACAATAATTTCTTCTAAAAAAACTTCTCCTGGTAAATCTTGTCGTTCTTTTTTACTATTATTTACATTATAATTAAATTCAATTGCATTATTCTCATACTTTATCCTTTTTAATACAGGTTCATTTGAAGATGAATAATACAAGCAAAAAGGCGATATATTAGGACCTGAACCTTGCGAATCATCATTAAAATAATTAACTGCTTTTATTTCATCAACTTTTTTTTGTTCTGAAAAACCAGTAGCAAACATGGTATGCGCAGGATGTTCATATTCATATTTAATTATTTTTTTATTTTTGGTTAAAATTTTTTCTAATATATATGTAGAATTTGAAGCTTCGGCCAAAACTGAGGCACAAGTGTTATAGTTATAACTTGACATTGGACTTGAAAAGAAAAATTCATTTCCTTGATCATCTATAATTATTATTGTACCATCTTGCTTTTTAATTTCAATAGGATAATATGGGATAGTAATTCCTTTTGAATTTTTAGAATCAATAATAAATTTCCCTGAATAGTTTCCAATACTATAAGAATAAATATCTGGTTTATATTCTTCTATTGGTTCCATCCCATTTCCTACTGCGGCCATTGCAATCTGATAAGAAGGATTGTCTGCACTTGTAACATCATTAGGATAAAATGTTCCTGGATCAAATATTTCTCTTGTATTATAGTAATCTTTGGCTCCTACAACTTGCATTGTCAATGATGGACCTGCATTAAGATTCCAACCTAAACCTACTCTTGAAGCTATTTCATCTACTTTAACACCTGCTGTTGAGTAATCTAACTGTATAGGTATAGTTAATCCATCAACCTGAATTGTGTAAATAGGGATATTAAAGTTTGCTACACCTGTATAACTACCTGCAGGAATATCAACGAATTTTGCAAATGCATATGCTTCAGGTGTTTTAGGATATAAATCTATATTATAATTATTACTATTTTCTCCTATACTCACCTGTCCAAAAACATTTCCTACAGCTAATAAAATAAATAGCACTATTTTTTTCTTCATAATTACTTTTTAATAATTTTAATAGATTCGGTTTGGTTGTCGGTTTTGATTTTTAGGATGTAAACACCAGCTGGATAATTCCCTAACGAAATTGGTGTTGAACGATACTTCACCTCTTTAGTTTGCAAATGTTGACCGGTTAAATTATAAACTTCAATTATTGCTTTTTCAAACTCTTTGTTGATTAAAACATTTACAAAATCACGTGTAGGATTTGGGTAAGTTTCAACGTATACTCGTTTGATATCATCTTCTTCTTTTCCGAGTTTCACTAAATAAAAATCCGATTGACCTTTGTTTCCTTTAGCTTGTTGAGTAGAATTTCCAAATAGAATGATTGAGCCATCACGAGTGGTGATTGCTTTTTCGAGATAATTGAAACCTTTTCCTCCAAATTTCTTGTTCCAAATCTCTGAACCATTTTGATCAAAAGATAGCGTGATGTAGTAACTCTCGATAGAATGATTGTTACTTTTTAATTGATCTAAAGAGGTAATTTGATTGGCTGTAAGAAGAAATTTATTATCAATTAATTTAACTTCTGTGATGGCTAAATTATCCTTAATATCTAATTCTGTCGTTTTTTGAACTCTTAAATCAAAATCAGTCTGAATCACTTTTGGTTTAAATATTTTTTCAGTCTTTTCATTCACAGAAAAAATGAAATTATGTTCATTTTCTTGAAATGAAATCAATTGATTTTCTGAATTTAAACCAAGGTTATTCTCTGAAATAATTTCACCTTTTTGATCTACCTGAATAATCCAAGTAGCATTTGATGTTTGATCGGTTGATTTATTTCCTGAAGCAGGTGAATTAGAATTTCCAATTAAAAGAAAACTAGATTTTGTTTCAACAACAGATTTGATTTTATCATCAAAAATTCCTCCATACGATTTTTCCCATTGTAGTTCTCCCTTTTCATTTAGCTTGATAATGTAGTAATCATTTCCTCCAAAATTTTCAG
Source organism: Empedobacter sp. UBA7620 (assembly GCF_002484185.1). Classification (NCBI taxonomy): domain Bacteria; kingdom Pseudomonadati; phylum Bacteroidota; class Flavobacteriia; order Flavobacteriales; family Weeksellaceae; genus Empedobacter; species Empedobacter sp. UBA7620. The sequence goes on from NZ_DLJI01000002.1 coordinate 8,242, forward strand.
ATTTTTTGAATATAGATGGAATAGAATTGGAATTGGAAGCAATCAGATAACCACCATCTTTTGTTCGAATAATATCGACTGGAATATCATTTCCATTTCCACCGAAAGCTTGTTGCCACTGAAGTTTACCTTGTGCATCAAGTTTTATAATCCAAATATCTTCGTTACCTTGATTATCACTTGTTTTATCTCCTGATTTAGAAGAAGTAGAAGCTCCAGCAAAAATGTATCCACCATCAGCAGTAGGTTTAGCCGAATACAAGAAATCAGAACCGTTTCCACCAAAAGAATTTTGCCATTCTTGCTTCCCATTTTCATCCATTTTCCAGATAAAATAATCTAAACTACCTTGGTTTTTCTTTTGTATATCACCTGTTGCATCAGAAGCAGAACTACCCAAGATCAAAAAGCCATAATCAGGAGTAGGAATAGCATTGTAAAGATATTCTGCAAATTCACCTCCTATAAATTTCTCCCACATCACATCTTGTTGTGCTGATAGTCCATACATAGAAAATAAACAGAATACCGACAGTAGAGTTTTTCTCATATATCAATATTTAGTTTTTTTACAAAATTAATCTTTTTTGCTTTATTGACATTATAACAAAAACTATTCTATATCAATAATGTAATTTATATTTTCAATTTTACAAATCTCCAACAATTATCTAAAACCAAATTACGGTTTTACGTAAAATAAAAATCCAAAAAATAATTTTCCTACTATAGTGATTACGTTTAAAAGAATTACACGCTAAAAAACATCAAAATAAAAAAGGAGCTATTAATTAGCTCCTTTTTTATTTTGGAAAGTTTTTTTCACTAATTATTATTTAGCAAATTAATATGCTTTCGCATATAAAACTCTGTATTTTGCAGGTTTTCCAGAAAAAACATCTACTCCTTCTCTTGGCGTTTCAAAAGCTTGAGGAATACAACGAATTGTTGCTTTCGTCGCATTTTTTACCGCTTCTTCTGTTTCTTCTGTTCCGTCCCATAAAGCTGAAACAAAACCACCTTTATTTTCGATAATATCTTTGAACTCTTCAAAAGTTGTTGCTTCTGTTGTATGAGTATCTCTAAAATCTGACGCTTTTTGGAATAAATTTGTTTGAATATCTTCTAATAATTTCTCTACCTCAGTTGACACATTATCCAACGCAATAAATTGTTTTTCTAATGTATCACGACGAGCAACCTCAACATGACCTTTTTCTAAATCTTTTGGTCCAATTGCAATTCGTACAGGAACACCTTTCAATTCGTATTCAGCAAATTTCCAACCTGGTTTCGTTTTATCATCATCATCAAATTTGATCGAAATTCCTTTCGCTTTCAATTCAGACGAAAATTTATCCACCACTTGACGAATTTCTTCTAATTGTTCTTCTGTTTTATAAATTGGAACAACAACAACCTGAATTGGTGCTAATTTTGGAGGTAATACTAATCCTAAATCGTCAGAATGCGTCATAATTAATGCACCCATCAAACGAGTAGAAACTCCCCAAGAAGTTGCCCAAACATATTCTTGTTTTCCTTCTTTACTTGCGAATTTTACATCAAAAGCTTTTGCGAAGTTTTGCCCTAAAAAGTGAGAAGTTCCCGCTTGTAAAGCTTTACCATCTTGCATCAACGCTTCAATTGTGTACGTATCATCTGCACCTGCAAAACGCTCAGAATCTGACTTTCTTCCTTTTACAACTGGAATTGCCATAAAATTCTCTACAACATCCGCATATACTTCTTGCATTTGTTGCGCTTCCGCAATTGCTTCTTCTTTTGTTTCATGTGCAGTGTGTCCTTCTTGCCATAAAAACTCGGCAGTTCTCAAAAACAAACGCGTACGCATTTCCCAACGCACAACATTTGCCCATTGATTAATCAGAATTGGTAAATCGCGATAAGATTGTATCCAACCTTTGTATGTACTCCAAATAATTGCTTCTGAAGTAGGACGAACAATTAATTCTTCTTCCAATTTTGCTTCTGGATCTACAATTAATTTTCCTTTGTTATCAGGATCATTTTTCAATCGATAATGTGTTACAACCGCACATTCTTTCGCAAAACCTTCTGCGTTTTTTTCTTCGGCTTCGAATAAACTTTTAGGAACAAATAAGGGGAAATAAGCATTTTGATGACCTGTTTCTTTAAATCTTTTGTCTAATTCTGCTTGTAGTTTTTCCCAAATAGCATAGCCATATGGTTTGATCACCATACACCCTCTAACCTTCGAATTCTCAGCTAAATTTGCTTTTACAACAAGCTCATTGTACCACTTAGAATAATCCTCAGCACGAGTTGTTAATTTTGCCATAATCTTTTATATTTGTTGATAAGTTTCGTATCTTTACTTGGCATAAAAATTGCCTTTAAATTTATGCAAATTTAATTATTACAAACGATGTAAATTTATAATTATGAACAAAGTTTATAAAATTTCTGCAACTACATTAATTCTTGTGGCTGCATTAGGAATTTCATCTTGTTCGACTTATCAACCAAGTGGTTACGAAAGCGACGGAGTTTACTATAATCCGAAAACAGATAAAACCTATCAACAAGCTCAACCACAATACGGTAACGAGCAAGGTGAACAAGAAAATCAAGGGGAAATAAAAATTGGTAGTCCATACTTCGATGCAGAAGGAAATGGCGCAGAACAATTTTATTACCAAGATGATGTTGATAGCACAAATGATAATACTCAATCTAAATCAGCAACCAAAGTTAAAATTAACGGATATGGTTTAGGTGGTTACAATTATTTTGGAAACAACGACTATACATTAACTTATAACGGATCGAGTAATTATAACTGGGGACGTAATGATGGTGTAGAAATTAATATCTGGAACAACTATCCTTGGTACAGCTACGGATGGGGAGGTTTCTATAATCCATATCGTTGGGGATATTACAATCCTTGGTATGGTGGATGGTACGGAAACGGATTTGGTATTTCATTCGGATGGGGATGGAACGATCCATGGTATAATGGATATTATGGTTGGGGTTGGAATAGACCTTACTACGGTGGATATTACGGAGGTTACTACGGATGGAACAATTGGTACGGATATCCTGGTTATTATGGATATGGATATGGATACAATCGTCCAAGAGGAATTTATTCTCAACCAGGTTACAGAAATGGTGGTCGTTTAAATAACACGATTAATTCTACTCGTCCTGTTGGAAGTTTAAATGGTAGAAACAACCAAATCTCTACAGGTTTAAGACCAACTCGTGATAATACAATTAACAATACAACACGTCCAACTCGCGAAGTAAGACCAGGTGCAGACCAAAGTCAAATTAACGGAACTCGTCCTACAAGAGAGGTTAGACCTTCTGTTAATCAAGGACAAATGAACAACACGCGTCCAACTCGTGAAGTAAGACCAAGTGTAGACCAAAGTCAAATTAACGGAACTCGTCCTACAAGAGAAGTTAGACCTTCAATTAATCAAGGACAAATGAACAACACGCGTCCAACTCGTGAAGTAAGACCGACACAAACACAACAGCCTACTTACAACACAAGACCGACTCGCGAAGCTCAACAATACCAACAACCAACGAGAAGCTATGACAGAACAAATAGCATGAACAATTCTCGCCCATCATATTCTACACCTTCTCCAAGTAGAGGTAGTAGTATGAGTAGCGGAAGCATGGGAGGTGGTTCTCGCGGAAGTAGCACAGGAGGAGGCTCTCGTGGTGGAGGAAGAAGATAACTAGATTTAGATCATATAAAAATGAAAAAAATATTATTAAGCCTTTGTACCTTAGCTGGTACATTGGCTTTTGCACAACAGAACAAAGGATACGAAACTCAGTATTCTACAAATGCTATAAATTTATATTCGCAAGATATTAACAGCGGAAATGCTAAATATATTGGTGTTGGTGGAGCTGTTGGTGCATTAGGAAGTGACATTACTTCTGTCGAGCAAAACCCTGCTGGATTAGGAGTAGCAATTAACTCTGATGTCCAAGTAACAGCTGGTGTTTCTACTTTTAGCAACAAAACTAATTTCGGAACAAATATCAAAGAATCTGAAAGCAATTTTGATTTCCAACAATTTGGAGGAACATTTGTTTTTGCAAATGAAGCTTCAAAATGGAATCGTTTTACAGTTGGTGTCGCTTATCTTAATCAGCGTTTAGACAATTATTCATCAATTGGAACAAATGAAGGAATTAAATTTGATAATCCAAATGGAACTTTCAATGGTTACATTAAAGATATAGATGGATACAAATCTAAATTCTCTGTTAATTTAGGAACTAGCTATGACGACAAAGTCTACTTAGGATTTGGATTAAACTTCCACGAAACTAACTATTCGGGATACGAACAATATGCAGAGCGTGATGACGACAATGGAAAAACTTATGTATACAATGCAGATGGAGCTCCATATAGTGAAATTGGGCAAGGATTTTCTTTCTCTTTAGGTGCTATTTACAAAGTGAATCACAATGTACGTTTAGGAGCGGCTTATCATTCTCCTGTTTGGTACAATGTTTCGGAAGATTATTATGCAGCAAACTTCATCAATAACGGAACTGCTGTAGATTCTTATTATATGTATTCTTCTGATTACGATATGACACGTGGTGGTCGCCTTGTAGGAAGTTTAGGTTTTGTTGTTGGTAAAAATTTATCACTTGGTGCTGATTATACGTACCACATGAACAATGATACAAAATTAAAACCATCACAATATTTTAATTCTTCTAATAATTTCATCAATGATTTTGTAAAAAATTCAAGTGAAGTTAGAGTTGGTGCAGAATACCGTGTAGATCGTTTCAAAGTAAGAGCGGGTTATAATTATGTAACTTCTCCTTACAAAGATTTTACAATGGATATTGCAAACGAAAACAATGTTGTAACAAATGCAGCTGTTTTATCGAAAGCATTTCAAGGAGATATTAATCGTGCAAGTTTTGGTTTAGGATATGATTTTGGTGGATTCTATATAGATGCGGCTTATCAATATCAAACTCAAAAATATCAACAATTGATTGGTGGAACAGATTATATTAATACTAATAATGAATTTGTTTCTTTACCTAACACTTATGCTCCAAAAGTTAAATTAAACAACAATTTATTCTTATTGACATTAGGTTGGCAATTCTAATAAAAAAAAATAGATATTAAAAAATCGGATGAAATTAATCCGATTTTTTTTGTAGTACTAAATATTAACGTAATATAGTTTTAAACAAAAAACTATTAGTTTATTCTTTTGATAGAAGACATTCCCGAAGTACTCACTTTAGTTTTCAAGCCATTTTCGTCTACATAACGAACAGAACTCGCTCCAGAACTATCAGCAGTCAAACTATTCACAGCCCAAACTGTTGTAGAACTTGCTCCAGAACAATCAACAACTACATTCGCAGCTTTCAATTCTTTTCCAACAAATGAAGAAGCTCCCGAAACTGAAATGTTTAAATCCTGTACATTTCCAGAAATTTTCATACTTGAAGCACCAGAATTATCTACCGAAATAGAATTAGAAACTACATCTAATTTCAAATTACTTGCTCCTGATAAATCAACCGCCATTTTTTCTACTTTTTGTGTTGGTAAAACGGTTACATTCGTTGCTCCAGAAAGATTAAATGAACGTAATTTTTGATGAGGGAATTTAATTTTAATAGAAGAATTTTTCAAATTTACGGTTCCATTAATTTTCATCACCAAAACACCATTTTTCACTTCAGTCGTGATTCTATTCATAATATTATCTGGCGCTTCAACAGAAATTTGACCATTATAATTACCATCCTCAACTGTAACACTTATTGCGCTACTTACGTCAATCCCTTCAAAAGAAGCAACTTTACGCGTTTCCGTAACTGTATTACTACTCGCTTCTACTCGATCTAAATAATTAGAAGCAGGTGATTTAGAATTTAAATCGACCGAACAACTCGCAAATCCTAACGAACTGAATATTAAAATTGGAAGAAAAATGTATTTCATATAGATGTCTTTTATTATATAGACGCATTAACTTCTAAAAAGTTACAAAAAATATTCACTTTATTTATCATTCTAAATCAATCCGTCATAAATATTTAGTAATTTCGCTAACTATGAAAATCATCAGTTACAATGTAAATGGAATTCGCGCTGCGATGACGAAAGGTTTGGTTGAATGGTTAGAAGCTGCACAACCAGATGTTTTATGTATTCAAGAAACAAAAGCAATGCAAGAACAAGTGGACACAAAACCTTTTGAGGAATTGGGTTATCACATTTATTGGCATGCAGCAGAGAAAAAAGGATACAGCGGAGTGGCTATTTTCTCTAAAATAAAACCAAATCATGTACAAATAGGAACTGGTATAGATTATATTGACAGAGAAGGTCGCGTTTTGAGACTTGATTTTGACAATGTTTCGGTAATTAGTTTGTATTTGCCAAGTGGAACAAATATTGATCGATTAGATTTTAAATTACAATTTTGCGAAGATTTTAAAGACTATATCAAAGAGCTTAAAATCTCTCATCCAAACATTGTAATTTGTGGAGATTATAACATTTGTCACGAAGCGATTGATATTCACGATCCTGTTCGTAATGCAAAAGTTTCTGGTTTTTTACCTATCGAAAGAGAATGGATGACTGCTTTTCTTGATGAATGTAATATGATTGATTCTTTTCGTTATTTTGTAAAAGAACCTCATCATTATTCGTGGTGGTCTTACCGTGCAAATGCGCGCAATAATAACAAAGGTTGGAGAATCGATTACAATATGGTGAGTAATACATTAGAAAAAAATATGACGCGTGCCACGATTTTACCAGAAGCAAAGCACTCAGATCATTGTCCTGTTTTATTAGAATTAGACGTTTAAGATTATATAAATGAAAAAAATTGTACTTTGTTGTTTAACACTTTTTGCAATTGCAAGTTGCGTTCCTCAGAAACAACACCAAGAATTGGAAGCTAATTATTACAGAGCTTTAGACGATCAATCAAATACATCTAAAGATTTGACATTAGCTAATTTGAAAATCGAAACTCTTGAAAAAGATTTAGCAAAAGCTAAAAGCGAATTATACATTAAAGATACAGCTTTGACAAATGCACAAGCTATGATTAGAATGGCTCAAAAAGAACATGATACTAATTTGCAAGAATTGTATTCTGCATTGAATAGTTCTGGAGAAAAATCAAAACTTTTCTATACTCAATTAAACGAAAAAGAAAAGCAAGTTGCAGAATTAACGCAAAAAGTAAAAGATTTAGATGCTAAGATTGATCAAAAAGATACAGAAATCTTCAATCTAAAAAGACAAATCTTAACACAAGAGATTAACCAAAAGGTTTCGGAAGCAACAGCTACGCCTCCTAAAACAACAACTCCAGCAAAACCAAAAACAACAACAAAAAAGTAAATATAAAAGTCTTATCATAATTGGTAAGACTTTTTTTATTCTTTAAATCGAAGTAACTTTGCAAGAACTAAAAAGTTTTAATGAAAGTTATTTGCGAAACAAAAAGTTTGGTATTACGAGAGTTTTTCGAAATTGATGCATTCGAATTATTTCAATTAAATTCTGACAAAGAATTGATGAAAATTGTCAACGAAAAACCATATAAATCTGAAGACGAAGCGAAGTTTTTTATCGAAAATATGGAGAAACATTACCAAGAACATGGTTTTGGTCTTTGGGGTGTTCACGAGAAAAAAAGCGGACGATTTGTTGGTTGGGGAGGTTTGCGTCAAACAAAATACGGTGCAGTTATCAACATTCGTTTGAAACGTAAATTTCAGAACAAAGGTTACGGAACAGAAGTTTTGAATGCGATTGTAGATTATGCAAAAAATGAATTGAAATTAGATAAAATTGCTGCTAAAGCAAATGCAAATCAACCTGAAACATTGAAACTTTTACAAAAATCTAAACTTGAACAATCAGAAGAGAACGAATTAATTTTCAAATTATAAAAAATAAAAAAAGCCTTGATAATGATTTACCAAGGCTTTTTATTGAAAAAAATCTCTTTCTGCAATCAATGTCTTTTTTCCATCAACTACTCTATACTTTTTTATCCATAGTTGTTTCTGATTATAAACATACTCAAACTCTTCAGTTCGATGTTTATTATAACCTCCAATCATAATTATTGGATATTCTTTTTCTGGAATACTTTTCCTTTCAAGTTTGACTACATTTTGAAATTTATCATACTGATATTGTTCAATATCAACTTGTAATTGATTTTGGGTATAATAATAATTTTTAACTGATTTTACATTTCCCAAATCATCATATAAAAATTCTTTTTTTAAACTAAAAGCAGAATCTTCAACTTCAGGATAAAGAGTTGTTATTTTTTCTGGTAATTCAGAAGCTCCTTTATAAATATAACTTTTTTTATCTTTCTCTAAAATCCTACCTAAATCATCATACTTCAAGATATAATTTGTTTGAAACAAAAGTTCATTATTAGCTATATTATAATTATTTACGCTTATTAAATTACCTATCGTATCATAAATAAAAGATTCTTTTCTAACTATATTATCTTTAGAAAAATAAAAGATTAAATCTGTCACTCTACTTTTCTTTAAATTATATTCAGTAGTTGACCCCATAAAACTTTTGAATACAACTTGACGATATGATGAATAATCCTCATGATTCGAAAGACCTTCAAAATCATTAATTTGACCAAAACAAAACTGAAATATTAAACAAAGAAATACCGTATAACAAATTTTCATCAAACTATTGTTTTATTTCTTTTTAGGTGGGAATTTTTGCAACAATTTCGTTACACCTTTCTGAATATTCGCTGCACGAACTTCCGGAGAAGCTTTCAAGGGCATTTGAATTTTCAAGGTTCCTTCCCAAACTAATCTTCCTTCATCCTTCATCGAAATCGTATAATTTTGATTTAATTTTTGAGACATAATCGGAATTCCAACCGAAACTCCACCTCCAAAACCATAGCCTCCCGTTCCCATTCCAATTCCTACATTAGAATTTTGTTGCTTCGAAACATATTCTTCTGGCTTCACGTCTAGCGTTAAAACTCCATCATTCGAATTTTGAAAACCTCTATACAACATTCCTTTTTCAATAGACGAATATAATCTGGCAGAATCTAAATCATTCAAACCTAAATTTCCAGTTTGCGTAAAAGAATATGTTCTATTTGTTTCAAAATCAAAATCTCGATCATAATCTACCGCTATATTTTGCGTGCTACACGAAACAATTGTTAAAAATAACGCACTTAGTAAAAGTATTTTTTTCATAATAAATTTTATTAATCAGTTTTCAATTTCGAATAGATATCTACACTAAGAAATTGATTATCTTTTATTTCACAATCCCTCATAGAACCTTCAAAAATGAAGCCCATTTTTTCGATTGCTTTTTTACAAGTTATATTTCTCGAATCAACATAACCTTCTATTCTATGCAAATTCAACGAATTATACGCAAAATCACAAATAAGAGGAAATGCTTCTTTCATAAATCCTTTGTTCCAAAAATCAGGCAATAACCAGAATCCAATTTCAGCTTTTTTGTTCTTTTTATCTAAATTATTCAACCCTCCAACTCCGTAAAAAGTAGAGTTATCAACAGAACAGATCGCCCAATAAATTCCTGTTTCGTTTTCTTCTAATCCTTTGTACCAATCAATTTGTTCCTGAGTTTCTTCTAAAGTTTTATAACTTACTCCATAATATTTTATCACTTCTGGATGCGATAAGCCTTTAAAAATATCATGAATATCTTCTTGAACAATTTGTCGAAAAAGCAATCGTTCAGAATTCAATATTGGAAAAGAATCAGAATTCATTTTTATTGATTTTTAATATAAGTTTCCACCACTTTTCTCAACGAATCAAAACCTATTTCATCTAAATTAATTTCGTTGATAGGAACCCACTTTACTTCTGCAATTTCATCTTTTTCAAGCGTAATTTCTTCATCTGGAAAATCAGCAATAAATGCTAAATCACACGTTTTATATGGAACTTCTTTGTACTCATATGTATTGGGTTGAGATAAAAAATACTTGAAATTCTCTAATGGAATTTTAATTCCTAATTCTTCCTCAATCTCTCGTTGACACGTTCTTTCTGCCGATTCATTTGGGTCTGTAAAACCTCCAGCCAAATCCAACATTCCTTTCTTTGGTTCTCTATTTCGAACTGTAAAAAGAATTTTATCTTCTTTTTTTAGAATAACCGCAACAGCAGCTGCCACATTTTGATAATAAACCAAATCACAATTTTTACACGACATTTTTCTAAAATCAAAATGATCGATAGAATGTCCACAATTTGGACAAAATTTAAACGATTTTATCATCTTTTTAGGTTAATGATTATTATTTATTTTGAGTATCCGTCATGTCATGCTGAATTTATTTCAGCATCTCATAAACAAGTGTGATTCTGAAACGAGTTCAGAATGACTATTTTCATCGAGAAATCTATAACTAAAAAAGATTCTTCAATTTCACAATCGCTTCATTCGGAATGACAATTTTCTATTTATTTCTTGGATGAAATTTGATAATCGCATCTCGAATAAATTCTTGATCAACATGCGTATAAATTTCAGTCGTCGTAATACTTTCGTGTCCCAACATTAACTGAATTGCACGAAGATCTGCTCCATTTTTCAATAAATGAGTCGCAAAAGAATGACGAAATGTATGCGGACTAATTGTTTTTTTAACTCCAGCAATTATCGATAATTCTTTCACGATTGTAAAAATCATTACTCGTGTAAGGTTTTTACCTCGTCTATTTAAGAACAAAAAATCTTCAAATCCAACTTGTATAGGAAGATGAATACGAATACTTTCTTTGTACAAGTTAATATATTTTATCGTATAATCGCTAATCGGAACCAGTCTTTGTTTGTTTCCTTTCCCAATGACACGAATAAAACCATCATCAAAAAAAAGATCAGAAATTTTGAGATTTATCAATTCCGAAACACGCAAACCGCATCCATAAAGCACTTCTATAATCGCACGATTGCGCTGTCCTTCTGGTTTTGATAAATCAATTACTTCAATCATTTTATCAATTTCTTTTTCAGAAAGTACATCAGGAAGTTTCATCCCAATTTTTGGAGTTTCGAGCAAAGAAGTTGGATTATCTTCTCTAAAATCTTCGAGTTGTAAGTACCCAAAAAAGCTTTTCAAGCCAGAAATCACACGTGCTTGCGAACGCACGCTATATTCGCTAGATGCAAAATCGTGTACAAAATCCCTTAAATCATCTTGTGAATAATCTAAAGGTTGTTTATCAGAATAATTAATTAATTTTTGAATATCGCGTAGATAACCTTCAATTGTATTAGCAGAAACTCTTTTTTCTAATTTCAGATACATTTGATAGTCATACAAAGCATCTTTCCACAGCATTTACTTCGTTATTTTTTCAAGTTCAAAAATACGCTTTATCATTTCATCTTCGGGCATCCAAACTTGATAAAATGCACGAGAACCATATAAAGTTCCAGCAATTGTGGCTTTCATGTAGTTATCAACAGTTGTTGAAAAGACAGGGTTAAACTCATTTGAAGGAATTCCTAAAACACCTAAAAACTCATTTCTATACATCCCAGCACTAAAATATTTTAGATAAATTGCTTCGTTATGAAACATGAAAAAATCGTGAATTGAATAAATTTTCTTGAATAAAAAGTCATTAAAATAATTTGCATCTTGATTATAATACAACCAGTTCGAAACCGAATTTGTATCTAATGCAACAAACTCATCAGGAATAATTCCACCACCGCCGTAGACTTTTTTACCTGAAGGCGCTGTAAACTCTAAGTCTTTATTGATTTTAATTGAGTCTTTACTATATAATTCACCCGATTTTAAACGTTTGTATAAATCGTCGCTGTATTTTGCCGTTTTTTTATCAAAAGGTTTTTGAATAGATCGTCCAGAAGGTGTGTAATAATTTGCAACCGTTAAACGAACTTTAGTATCATCGCCTAAATTAATTTCACGTTGCACCAAACCTTTACCAAACGAACGACGACCAACGATAATTCCACGTCCGTAATCTTGCAAAGCTCCCGCAACAATCTCACTCGAGGAAGCAGAATTTTCGTCCATTAAAACATAAATTTTCCCTTGCTCGAAAAGACCTCTATTTGTGGCGTAAATATATTTTTTACGTTTTTGTTTGTCTTGAGTGTAAACAATCAATTCGTTTTTCGTCAAAAATTCATCTGCAATTTCTTCGGCAATATGCATGATTCCTCCAGGATTTCCACGTAAATCAAACACCAAAGTTTTCATTCCTTGATCCAATAAATTTTGTAGACCTTCGTGAACTTCATTTGCAGAATTTTCTGAAAAACGAGTCAATTTAAGATAACCAATATCTTTCGTTAACATATGTTTTCCAGTAACCGTAGGAATTGGAACAATAGTACGATTTAGCGTAACAGAAATTGGTTTTCGATCGCGAATAACAGATAGTTTAACTTCCGATCCTTTCTTCCCCTTCAATAAACCTTCTATTGTTTTATTATCTTTTGCAACTAAAGATTGATTGTCTGCAGCAACTAATTGATCTCCAAATTCTAGTTTACCATAATTTTTCGTTCCAGGTAAAGTACGTTCAACAACAATGGTGTCATTCATTGTGCGAAATTGAATTCCAATTCCAACAAATTCACCTTTCAATTGCTCTTCTGCCTTTTGTACAGAAGCTTTGTCGATATATGTACTATGTGGATCTAGCTTGGCAACCATATAATGAATCGCATCATCAACCAAACTATCCGAATTAACATCGTTCACATATTCATTGTCAATCAAAGAAACTAATCGACGAATTTTTTGTTCGTTATCCGAATATTGCAAACCTACAATATCCTTGTTTTCATCGAACGCAAAGTCGTATTTTTTCCCAACCATAAAACCGATTAAGAAAATAATCATCACAACTAATACGATATTAATAACCTTGAAAAAACTTCTCATTAAAATGCTAACTGTATAATTCTTCTTCTGTAATTTGTCGAATTGTAATTCCTGATTTTTCTAAAAACTCTAACCCAGAAAGGTCTTTGTATTGTTGAATGTAAACGATGCGCTTTATACCTGCTTGCAGAATAAGTTTGCTACAATCTGTACAAGGCGAAAGTGTAATATACAACGTCGCTCCTTCTGCAGATTGAGTGGAAGTTGCACATTTTAGAATTGCATTTGCTTCAGCATGCAAAACATGCCATTTTGTATTCCCCTCTTCATCTTCGCATTTGTTCTCAAAACCACTTGGCGTACCATTGTAACCATCAGAAATAATCATTCGATTTTTAACAATAATTGCACCAACTTTTTTGCGTTCACAATAGGATAGATTCGCCCATTCAAAAGCCATTTTAAGATAAGCTTTATCGTAACGTAATTGTTTTTCAAAGTTTGTTTCCATTTCTAACTAAGCTTCTTCTTTGTTTTTTGTCCATAAAGGCGGAATAAAAAATGGTAATGGATTTCGGAAAAATGCTTTTAATGTATGCGAAATCATCGTAAAAATCTTATAAAAAGGAATATTATTAGATCGCATTGCCATTAATAATGATAAGATAAAACTAACTAAGAAGTTGCTCCAACCTACCATAAAAATTGCAATAAAACCAATAATCATTGGTCCAATATCAAAATGATAACCCATTCCTCCAATACCAATCGCGAAGTTTCCTGAAACGAAAGTAATGTGTCGAATATCGAAAGGTTGACCAGTAAAATCACCAATCAAAAAAGCACATCCCATCATAAAACCGAATGCAACATTACCTACAACTCCACCCATATTTTTCTCAAACCAATTCGAAATTCTTCTTCTTCTACGTTCTGAAAATGATTTCTTCAAAATGGGATGATTATAAATACGTTCTGGAATATTATGAAAACGTTGATTATTAATTGTAATTCCCGAAATTAATCCTGAAAGGAATAAGAAGACTCCAGCAATTGCTCCAAAGTAAAAAATATGCCAATCCATTGTCACCACTTCTTCCCAATAATGATAAGCTTTAGAATATTTTAAAACTTCTAATCCTAAGATTTCGTTCAGTAAATAAAATATTCCTAATGAAACCACAAAACCTGCAACAACATTTCCTAAAAAAGCAATCATTTGGCTTCTTACTAATTGCGCAAATAAAGTTGTAAAATCTTTCACATTCAGTTCAGAACCAGAAGTCGGCACAAGCGAACGAGCTAAACGAGCCGCTGTCATTGAAGGCTGTTTTGTTGCAAGTGTCATATGTGTCAAATAAATCGTACAGAAACCAACAGCGTAATTAATACTAAAGAAAAACGCTTTAAACAGTGGCGATGTATCATGTATATTTCCAATTCCGGTTTTGATAAAACACAAAAATGAAACGATAAAACCACCTCCACAAGCTGTCCAAAACATTTTGTTGTACTCTTTGGCTGTTTGCGTGATATATTTTTCTCCCGTTTTACCATTATGATAAGTCACTAAGAAAGTGATTAAATAAACCGTAGAACCTAACTGATTACTCATAAAGTTTTTCGGGGCATAAAATTCAACCCATTTCTTTGTTGCAAGACTATAGAAAGAAATTATTCCGTGTAATCTTAGTTCATTATAACTGTTTAAAATTGTTTGTAAACGAACTAATTGTTGTTGCAAACGATTGATTTTTGATGCAACTTTCAATGAAATTCCTTTGTAATCTTTTTGCGTTAAAATATCATTTAACAAATGTTTACACTTAGAAATACTTTCTTTGATTTCTAACATATCAAAGCCAGCTTGTGGATTTTCGATAATGTTACTAATCTGCATCGAAAGTTTAGAGAATGGATTGTCAAGATAATTAACTTCGTTGCTGTAACGCATCATTTCTTTATCCGAAAATCCACCAGTAATACGAACCGTCAAAATAGAAATTGCTTGTAAAAGCTGATTCTGAATATTGTTAACGTTTCCTTTAAAATTATCTGGTTCGATATCTTGATACAATACTTCGAAAAATTTTCGCCAACGATCTCTTGGAATAATTCGGATTGCTGATAAGTTTTTCGAATTATAAAAAATCTCATTTACCACAGAAGTTAATTCATTATTATCTTCGATATCTGGTAAAAGAGAATCCATTATTTTCTTTCGAAAAATGGATAATAAATTATCTTCCAGATGAATTCCACTATCTACTAAATAGCTAACAAAATTGATTTTCCCGAATGTATTTTGAAGTTCTTCGCGAAAAATTAATCGATATGTAGGGTTATTTTGAAGTTTAGAAATTAGATCATCTATAAAAGAAATTGAATCTGGATAATCTTTTCTTGCTTTCTCTAATAATCTTAGAAAAAAGCTCTTCTCGTATTTTTTATTTTGATCAAATATAGAGTCTAAAGCCATATTTTAATTTCTTCATTCAGAGTACAAAAGTAAAAAACTTATACTACCTAAGCAGTATAAATCAACAGAAATAAAAAAGTGATTCTTGATGAACCACTTTTTATATATTTAGAATTTAAAATTTTTCTTATCTATTGCTGGGTTGATTTTTATGTCATTAAATTTAATCACATATTCTCCTCCCTCTGTAGGTTTCCCCACAACTTTGGTAGCGAAAGATAATCCATTGTAATTTTTGAAATTAGAGTAATAAAGTGTTTCATCTTTATTTTTCTCCATTACAATTTCGTAAGAATTTTTGTCAAAACAATAAACTGTTGAATTCGCATTTTTTGTTAATTCGATTTTATAACAACTATTATTTTGATCGTATTTATCTATACCTAAGTATTTTACCTTAAATCCTTTTTGTTTGTATTTCAATACATCAGAGTCAAAAGAGTCTGGTTTATAATCTTTTACAGCTACATTTTTCTTCGCAACTTCGCTGTATGTCCATCCCATTCTACCATCATATCCTTCGTTCAAGATTTCTTTTCCATTCATCACAAACACTACTTTTTTGTTGTAAGGGCGTTGATGATAAACAATCATTGGGTAAGAATCTCCAACATTTATAATGGCTTCTCCTTTTAGGATAATACTGTTCAAATTATTCCAAGCTGCTTCACCTCCTGTTTTTTGAATATGAGTTTCGATTATTTTCTCTGCATTTTGTGCAAATGTAGTCACAGAAAATAATGAAATCATAAGCGCACTAAACGTCAATTTCGACATAAGAACTTTTTTAATTTTTAACAATCTGTCGAACAAGATATAAAAACTAATTTAAAGTTCTGTAAAGAAATATTGTCTTTTAGTCTTTTTTAACTTCTATATGCGCCCAATTTTCTCCTCTTAAGATACGGTAAACCTGACCTTGAGAAATATTAAATTGTTTTGCTAGTGTAGAAATTTTTGTTTTTCTATTTGGATCAATTAATTTCTTTTTCAGACGAATTACTTGTGCTTCTGTCAACTTACTATTTGGAATACTGTCTAAACGAGAACGTCCTTTCATCATTCTAAATAAATCCTTATTGTGCTCTTTCCATTCGTCCAATGTTGCCCATTTCAAATTATCCATTGCGTTGTTTAATTTGTTATGATCCAAATGCACTACATATTCTTTATTATCTTTATTTGGTAAAAAAGTTTCGGCAACCATTTTATGTACATATTTAGCCGTACGTTTTCCGTCTGCTTTTGTTACCCAAATCGCACGATAACCGTTGTTAATCGCTCCTTCTAAGATTTTGTATTTATCTTGTCCTGTGTATAATTTTTTTACAAGACCATCTTTTGAAACTAAAAAGGATCTTTTTTCAATTAATCCTTCTGCTTCGTATTCTTTCCATGAATCACTCATAATCACTATTTTACTTATTTACTCCATTTTACAACAACATTCATACCGAAATAATTTTTTAAATATTAATTAACTTAATTATTTCATTTACACGTCAAGTATAGCTGATTTTAGGGCAAATATAAATCATAAAAAGTTTAAAGATTATTTTTTAACAATAGTGGATAAGTACTTTTTTGCACGTTCTAAATCTTCTGGAGTATCAATTCCAACTCCTATCGATTCGGTTTCAATCACTTTAATCTTCATTCCGTATTCCAAATAACGCAATTGTTCTAATTTTTCTGCACGCTCATTTTGACGCATTTCAAGTGTTGAAAACTTCAACAAAGCTTCTTTTCTAAACGCATAAATCCCTAAATGACGAAAATAATTTGGTGTAAAATTAGTTTCACGTGCAAATGGAATTGCTGAACGCGAAAAATAAAGTGCAAAATCGTTAATATCAGTGACCACTTTTACAAAATTAGGATTGTTAATATCTTCTTCCTTTGTAATGGATTCTTTTAAAGTCACCACATCTACAGTTTTTCCCAATTCTCCATCAAAAGAGGATAAAATATCTGCCAAAGCTTTTTCGTTCACAAATGGTTCATCGCCTTGCACATTCAAGATAATATCACATTCTATATCTTGTATAGCTTCAGCAATTCTATCACTTCCTGTTTCGTGATCTTTGATACTCATGATTGCTTTTCCGTTGTGCGAAACAATTTCATCAAAAATTAAATCAGAATCTGTCACCACAAAAACATCGTCAAACAAATTAGTAGCGACAACATTTTCGTACGTCATTCTTATCACAGTTTTATCGCCCAATTGTTGCATCAATTTACCTGGAAAACGTGTTGCTGCATAACGAGCTGGAATTACGGCTATTTTTTTCACAATTTTTAATTTCAAATTTCTGTAAATTTAAAATAGATTCGGCTGAAATGCTTCTTTAATCAACAAAATAATTATAGTATCTTTGCTAAAATAAATTTTCTGTATGAAGATTGCTTTCAAAATTTTGTTATTTTTGATTTCATTAGGATTAATATATATCTTAATCAACGAGTTAAAAATTCAAGGATAAAGAAAAATTTATGTCAAAAACAACTCAACATTCGTTAGCGATTTTACTATCTCACGATATGCTTAGTTATATTACCAAAACAACCGACGGAGAAACGACTTCGTACTCGGATGTGTATGACTATTCGGTAGATTTTACAAATCTTAACAAAACGGAAATTGAGATTGAACATGAATTGCGTTCTAATTTGACTTTGCTACAAGAATATGATTATGTGCATATTTGTTTTTTGTCGACAACTGTAAATGTTGTTCCAAATCACTTTGCGCACAAACCTTTTGAGGAATTGTTATCACTTTCTAACTATAGTCCTGTAAAATTAGCGATCGATTGTCCTTTGGAAAATGTAGATGCATCAATTATCTACAATATTCATTATCCACTAAAAGATATTTTGCTTTCATTACCGAATTTGCAAAATGCGCGTTTGTATCATTCGGGCAAATTCTTGGTAGATTATGGAATGATTAATTCTAAAAACGATGAAATTTATATCAATTTAATGCATCAAAAATTAGAAGTTTGCGTGTTGAGCAATGGAGAATTTATTTTTTATAATCTATTTGAAACAAAAACGAAAGAAGACTTTTTGTTTTACATTTTGTATACATTAAATCAATTAAATATTAGTCCAAATACCGTTTCATTGTATGCTTTTGGTGATATCTTAAATTCGCCAGATTTTTACGAAACTTTACAAAAATATGTGCGTCATATTTCGTTTAACGAAGCAGACAAACAACTTGGGCAATATTTTACATTATATAAATTATTCGAATGCGAATCATTTCAGGAACATTAAAAGGAAAAAGAATCACAGCACCAACCAACTTGCCGGTGCGCCCAACAACAGACTTCGCGAAAGAAGCTTTATTTAATATCTTAAACAACGAATGGTATTTCGACGAAATTACCGTTTTAGATTTATTCTCTGGAATTGGAAGTATTTCATTAGAATTTGCTTCACGTGGAGCAAAAAAAGTAACTTCGGTTGATAATTTCTACGGTTGTGTAAAATTTTTGGACGAAACAGCGAAACAATTAAAATTAGATGATATTATTTCTACTGTAAAAAGTGATGTCATGAAATATTTGGACAAGCAATCAATCAAAAAGTTTGATATTATTTTTGCTGATCCTCCTTACGATTTGGATGTAGAAACTTACAAAAAAATCCCAAATTTGGTTATCGATAATCAATGGTTAGAAGAAGGTGGAAATTTTGTTTTAGAACATCCTTCAAGCATTTCTTTTGAAGAGCATCCAAACTTTGTACAGCACAAAAAATACGGAAACGTACACTTCTCTTTTTTCGAGTAAACATCCATTTTCTTAAAATATTTAACAAAATCGACTGATAGATGATATCTATCAGTCGATTTCTTTTTTTTATTTATACTAAGTCTAATTAAATTTGCAGCATTAATTTTATTTAGAATAAATATACATAACATATGAAAAGGAATAAACTTTTACTAGCTACACTTACTATACTAAGTTTTTCTACTGCGTTCGCACAAGAAACAACGAAAGAAAAAAAAGATTCAATTAGCAATCTACAAGAAGTTGAAATTTTTGGAGATCGTAACAAGAATCAAAGAGGTTTAGAAACAATTACACGTTTTCCTGCAAATCCTCAAGATCAAGTTCAATCTATTTCAATTATTTCTGAAAAGTTAATTGAAGAACAAGGTGCACAAACAATCACGGATGCAACTCGTAATGTACCAGGTGTTACGTTATTTGGAAATTATGGGGGTATTCGCGAATCGATGTCTATTCGTGGATATAGAGGAGTTCCTGTCTTAAAAAATGGTGTTCGTATGGACTCTGATTTCCGTACAGGATCTGCTGTTATTGATATGGCTGGTGTAGAATCTATTCAAGTTATTCGTGGTTCTGCTGCGGTTACACAAGGAATTGGAAATGGATTAGGTTCTGCTGGTGGTGTAATTAACGTTACAACAAAAACGCCACGTTATATTAACCAAGGACATATTTCTGCACAATATGGAAGCTGGAATACTTTCCGTTCTACATATGATATTCAACGAACAGTTACAGAAGATAAAAATTTAGCTTTCCGTTTAACAGGTTCATATAACAATGGAGATAGTTATAGAGATGTTATTAACAGTAATTCTTTCTATGTAAATCCATCTATGGCTTGGAAAATTGATGATAAAACTGAATTTGTTGCTGAGTTTGATTATTACAAAGGAGATAAAACGCCAGATCGTGGAACTATCAATTTAGGAGATAATTTTACTGAAGCTTTATACGATATCGGTGATAAATTTATGGGATATGATATCGATAATACCGAAATCAAAAACTATTCTTACGCTGCTCGTATTACAAGACAGTTAACAAATAATATTAGTGCTAGAGTTGCTTACTTTAGTAACTTCTACAACAGTGACCAATTAGGAGCAACGTTAGCTTTACCAAAAGGAAGTACAGAATATAACATTCGTAATCGTGGATTAGGTCGTTCTTTTAGAGATGATAGAAACTCGACTTTACAAATTGACTTGATTGGTAAAGATATGAGATTTGGTGATTTCAAATGGAATTGGCAAGCTGGATATGATTATACAATCAACCGTTTAGAAACAAGAACTGCAGATGGTATCGGAACTATTGATCAAATTGATGTTTTCAAAGATATTAACCATTCGATCAACTTAACTCCTGAGCAAGAAGCTAAATTAGCTTGGAACAAAGACAAAACAAATCTATCAAGAGGTTATTCTTACGGATTTATGACACAACATCATTTCTCTTATAAAGATTTAATCACATTTGTTGGAGGTTTACGTTATAGCTATTTAATCGATAACCACGATGGTGTTGTAGATCCTGTTGTTGGTTTAGTTGTTTCTCCTTGGAGAAATGTAAATGCTTACATTACTTATGCAACAAACACAAGTTTACGCTCTGCTTTAAACATTATGACTGATGGAAGCAAAGCTGGACCTTCTGTTACAGATCAAGTAGAAGTTGGTGTTAAAACACAATGGTTCAACGACCGTTTACGTGCAAACGTAGTTTACTTCAACATGAACAACGATAACTTAACATTCGAAACATACGAAAATCAAACAGCAACTGGTTTATACGAAAAAGCTGGTAATTTGAGACGTAAAGGTATCGAGTTTGAAGTTGCTGGTCGTCCATTACCAAACTTACAAGTTATGTTAGGATATGCATACTTAGATGCTGGTTACCACGATTCTCCTCAATATGTAGAAGATTCAAGACCATCTAATGCGCCTTACAATACAGCAAATGCTTGGGTTCAATATAAATTTATTGAAAATAATTTCTTGAATGGTTTCACTGTTTCTGCTGGTGTTTACTACGTAGGTTCAAGACCATCTAACGAACAAAGTTTAGATCGTGATGCTCATGGTAATTTCTACGGAGGAAGCAAACCTTTCTTATTGCCAGATTATTATACATTAAATGCGCAAGTTGGATATTCTATGAAAAGATTTGACTTCCGTTTATTCTTTAATAACATTACAGATCAGTTAGGATACAATTCTTACTTCCGTGGAGGTTACATCAACCAAATCGATCCATTTAATATGGCTGCACAAGTAAATTTCAAATTCTAATTTTCTCAGAGTTAAACATATTTTTAGCATTTATTTAATAGGAAAACGACAGTTTTATAAACTGTCGTTTTTATTTTGGATAGAATTGACTAACTTTCGTCAAAATTTTTCTTAAAACATGAAAACAAAAATTACTGCTTTATTGATATTCTTTTGTTCGATTTTTACATTTGCACAAACAGAAAATACGCTAAAATCTATTCCAGAATTTTCTTTTGTAAAAATGCAATCCGAAGGAATTTTCAGTTCAAAAGATATCAAAAAAGGAAAACAAACGTTAATCGTTTTATATTCGCCAACATGTATTCACTGCCAATTAGCCTTGAATCATTTTAGCAATAATTACGAAGAACATTTAAAAAATACTCAGATTATTTTGGTTTCTGAATACGAAGCAAAAGACGCTATCCCTTTCCTAAAAGAGCACGCACCTAATTTTGTAAATAATAAAAATGTAGAATTATTATATGATTCTAATTACGAATTTGGTCCAATTTTTCAACCAACTTCTATTCCTACATTTTATTTATTCGACAAGGATCAAAATCTTGTTACCATCAAAAAAGGTTCTGTAGAAGCAAATCAAATTTTTAAATATTTGAAATAATTTAAAAATTAATCCATAAAAAAATTCCACTCAATTGAGTGGAATTTTTTGTTATATCTAATCGATGATTATTTACCTTGTTGTGCTTGAGCTTCAAATTGTTTTTGTAATTCTTTGATTTGCTCTTCAGATAAACCTTGTCCCCCTTGCGCACCTGGTTGTCCTTGTGGAGCTGGTTGACCTTCTTTAAAGTCTACTAATTCTACTTCGAACTCTAATGCTTGGTTTGGTCCAATTTGTCCTCCAGGAGCTCCCATTTCACCGTAACCTAAGTTAGCAGGAATATAGAATTTGTATTTTGATCCTTTAGACATTAATTGTAAACCTTCTGACCATCCTGGAATAACTTGATTCAAAGGAAATTCTACACCTCCTTTAGCTTCAGGGTTTTTATCCGTACTATCAAAAGTTTTACCAGTAGCTAAAATTTTACCAGTATATTTTACTTTAACAATACTATTAATGTTTGGTTTAGCACCTGTTCCTTCTTTTTCTACAACATAAACTAATCCAGAAGCAGTTGTTTTAGCACCAGAAGCTTTTTTCTTCTCGTCTACTAATTTTTTAGACTCGTCTGCATTTTTCTTAACCAAGTTTTGTTGGTGATTTTTTGCATACGTATCTAAAATTCCCATTCCCGCTTCTTGTGTAATCAACAATTTTTTGTGACGTACAACATCCATAATCCCTTGAACAATGATATCCTTGTCCATTTGATCTAATTGTTGTTGATTAATAACCGTCTCAATTTGCTGACCAACTTGTTGACCAATAGCGTAAGACTCTCTACCTTCTTTACCTGCTTTTAAGTAATCACGGATCCCTTTTTCTAATTGATCGTAGTTGATACTATCAGTTTCAACTAAACGTCCTCCAAGACCTTTGATTTGCTCACCAAGACCAGTTCCGAAAGCATAAGAAGCTTTTTGATCTTCGCTTTCTAATTTGTCTACAGATTTTCCTTTGTTACAAGACACTAACGACGCAACAACAAAAATCCCTAAAAGAACTTTTTTCATTATTTATAAAAATTTATTGCAAGTTTAATAAGAAACTTTCATTAATCATACAAATCTAACCCAAATTCTTCTTTTAATTTTAACAAAATCGGGTTTTTATCTGATAATTTCTCAAATTTCTCTTTGTTTGATAAGATATGATTCGTTGCTTCCTTCTCCGAAAACTTAATCTGAATACTAAAATAGTGATTCTTAAGGAATGCTCTCAAACTATTTCTGATTCGATCGCGGTATTCCTCAAACTCTTGTTCCGATGAATGTGAAGTAAATTCGAAAATAATTTCATCACCTTCCAAACCAAGTTCAGTTGTCATCAAAGCATTATAAGACGGAATATTATGTTCGATTTTTAATCGATCCAAAAATCTTTTCCAGCCTTCTTTTACTTGATCCAATGTAAACTTTTCTCGAGGCAAATCATTTCGTAAAATCTCTTCCTGATGTTCTTCAACTTTTGCTCCAGGCAAAGCCATCTTAAGACTAAACGACGAATTACCATTTGTTCTAATTGGTTTTGAGGCACGCGTATATTCTTTGACTTCTTCCGAAATCGAAGTTTTAACGTGTTGCGTATTTACCTGCTGTAGAGTTTGTCCATTTTGTGGAATAGAATTATTTTGCTGAACTTGAGGAACTTCAATTTTAGAAGTTTGTTGTTCAGAAAAATAAAACGTTGGCGGAACTATCCTATACTTTTTTTTTTAAGCCCGTTTTCTTCTGCCGTTAACGAAGCCAATTGCATCAATGCAATTTCAACTGTTAAACGTGGATTTTTACTCGATTTGTAGTTTAAATCTGCTTCATTACAAATTTCGATTGCGCCAAATAAAAACGTTGCTGAACATTTTTGCGCGTGCTCCAAATATTTTGCTTTTATACGCTCACCAACTTCCAACAAACTTACTGTATTAGCTGTTTTCGCCATCAATAAATCTCGGAAATGAGCGCCCAAACCACAAATAAATAAATGAGCATCAAAACCTTTGTTCAAAATATCATTAAATTGCAACATCGCTTGCGGAATATCATTTTCCAAACACGCATCTGTCATCTTGAAATAGTAATCGTAATCTAATACATTCAAGTTTTCTGCAACAGCAGAGTACGTCAAATTTTTATTCGTAAAAGTTGCCATTCTATCAAAGATTGACAAAGAATCGCGTAACGCACCATCAGCTTTTTGAGCAATCAAATGCAATGCATCATCTTCAAAAGTTACTTGTTCTTTTTCAGCAACATTTTTCAAATGTCCTTTGATATCTTCAACTCCAATTCGTTTGAAATCATAAATCTGACAACGAGAAAGAATCGTAGGAATAATTTTATGTTTTTCTGTAGTTGCCAAAATAAAAATAGCATGCGCTGGTGGCTCTTCTAACGTTTTCAAAAACGCATTGAAAGCCGCTGTTGACAACATATGAACCTCATCAATAATGTAGACACGATATTTCCCAATTTGAGGAACAATACGCACTTGATCGATTAAATTTCTGATATCATCAACCGAATTATTAGATGCTGCATCCAACTCAAAAATATTGAAAGCAAAATCTTGATCGCCTTCTACTCCATTTTCTTCGTTGATTTTACGCGCTAAAATTCGAGCACATGTTGTTTTCCCAACACCTCTTGGTCCACAAAATAAAAGAGCTTGTGGCAATTGATTTGACTTTATCGCTTGCTCCAAAGTATTTGTAATAGACGCTTGTCCAACTACATCTTCAAAATTTAGCGGGCGATATTTTCTGGCTGAAACAACAAAATTTTCCATACAAATGCAAATATAATAGTTTTAAGTTTCTAATAAAAATTCTTTCAAACCTCATCAATTAATTCTATTTTTATTTATAAATTACACAAGTCAAAAAAAGTAATATCTCTAACAATTCATTTGATTGTTGAACACATTTTTATTTTATGCAAAATTCAGAAAACCAAGATTCAGTACCTATTATCAGTATACAAAGTTTTCGAAAAGGACAATTAGCTGGTCGCGACGAATTGTTGTTTAATGAATTGCATGGCGAACGACATATAGATAAACCTCACAAGCACGATTTTTTTGTAATTATTCTTTTCGATAAAGCTTCTGGAACGCATAATA
Organism: Empedobacter sp. UBA7620; assembly: GCF_002484185.1. Classification (NCBI taxonomy): domain Bacteria; kingdom Pseudomonadati; phylum Bacteroidota; class Flavobacteriia; order Flavobacteriales; family Weeksellaceae; genus Empedobacter; species Empedobacter sp. UBA7620. The sequence continues at coordinate 33,525 of NZ_DLJI01000002.1, forward strand.
TTGATTCGAAAGATTATCCAATCGATGACAAAGAAATTCATATTTTGTTTCCTGGACAGATGCATAAATGGCAAATAAATGATGGAACAATTGGTTATCAATTGATGACAGAACGTTCATTTTTCGAACAATTCGCGCCTTATTTTCGCTTTTCATTTACCAATTATCAAAATCATCCTGTTATAAAATTATCGGACGAAGCTTTCTCGAAATTGATGTATGAATTCAATGCAATAAAAGAAGAATTAAAATCTGAAAATTCATTGGTTCATTTGATTAATGCTCGTGCAGCGGTTATTGCGGCAATTGTGAGTAAAGAAGCGGAACAAATTTTTACAGAATTTAAAGTTTATCAATCCAATCCGAGATTAGCGAAATTTAATATGTTGATTGATGAATTTTACAAAGGAGAAAAATCGGTTGTTTTTTATGCAGAAAAATTACATATTTCGGCTAATTATCTGAATATTTTATGCAAAAAACATCTGAAAGTTTCAGCTACACAACTTATTCAACAACGAATTATTATCGAAGCAAAGCGACTTTTAAAATCGGGAGATTTATCCATCAAAGAAATCGCTTTTGACTTAGGTTTTACAGATCATGCCTATTTTTCGAACTTTTTCAAAGCTCAAACCAATATTACTCCATCAGAATTTCGAAATCAAAAATAGTATTTTCAAACATTATACTCTCTTATATAAATTGCTCAATTTTTTGCTTAAGTAAATGTTCATCTTGACTATCTATTTCTTCAATTTGATTTTTTAATTTGATAAGTTCATTCAAATATTCTTCTTCAAACTCCGGTTCACAATGAAAACATTCATGAAATATTCGATCTAAAACATTCCAAGTAAAATCAAGAATTTCATCACTATAATACTTATTTGATATAGCAATATTCAGACTCTTGATATATTGTAAAAAATAATTTGAAAAAAAAGTAGATTGTGATTCATCAAATCCATCTTCAAGCAAAAACAATGCATAATAATCCTCTATTTTTATAGTATTATTTAATAGATCTTTTTGTAAATTCTCGAAATAAGATTCAACTATTTCTTTTCTATTTTCTATATATTCTTCGTGCAATTTTTTATTAAAGTTACTGAATACTAAAATGTTATTTTTTAGTTGAAACTCTTCTTTGATTTCCTTAAAATTATTGATAATTAAAAAGTCTTTGTATGTATTCATACTTTTAAAGGATTACATAATAATCAAATATACAATCAAAACTCTCATAATATTTAAGAAAAAGATAAATTCTACAAGCATAAGCAGTTTTTATGATAGTTTAGTGGACATAATTTCAAGTACTTTGTTTAATACAAATAAAGGCAATAATGAATAACAATATATCTCGCAAAGATTTTCTTAAAAATTCAGCTTTAGGATTAGCAGGATTTTCACTTTTACCAGGATTTTCACAAGCTGCACCAGATTTTCAATTAGATAAGACGAATGTAACAAAGCCAGGAAATTTCATCCTAAAAAATGTTCGTTTAGAAACAGGTTTCGAATATGAAAACGACGAAATCATTGGTACAAAAACAGATCTTTTTACAATTGAAATTTCTAACGGAAAAATCAAAAAAATCAGCCCAAATCAACCGAATGCAAAAGCTATCGATGCAAAAGGTTTGTTGATGTTACCATCTTTCAAAGATATGCACATTCATTTAGATAAAACCTTATATGCAGATAGATGGCGCTCAGTTCGTCGTTCTGGAGGAATCAAAGGAATGATTGAATTAGAACAAAAAGTTTTGCCTGAAATGTTGAAAAAATCTACCTACAAAGCAGAAAAACTGATTGAATTATTACAATCGTACGGAACAGGTTTTGCGCGTAGCCATGTGAACATTGAACCAACTTCTAAATTAGATTCATTGAAAAATTTAGAAATTGCTTTGGCGAATAAAAAAGATTCATTTGGAGCTGAATTGGTTGCTTTTCCTCAACATGGTTTATTCTACACCGATTCGATGCCGTATATGAAAGAAGCTGCTAAAATGAACATCGATTTTATTGGAGGTTTAGATCCTACAAATGTTGATGGCGCAATCGAGAAAACAATGGATGCAACAATTCAATTAGCGTTAGATCATAACAAAGGAATTGATATTCATTTGCACGAATCAGGAAAATCTGGTCATGATACCATTGACTATTTAATCAAAAAAGTAAACGAAAATCCACAATTAAAAGGAAAAACATTCGTCAGTCATTCTTTTGCATTAGCAACTTTAGATAAATCAAAACAAGAAGCCATTGCCGAACAATTGGGTGCAGCGCAAATCGGAATTGTTTCTACGATTCCTTTCGGAAGCTTAGTTATGCCAATTCCAACTTTATTAAAACATGGTGTAACCGTAATGACAGGAAACGACAGCATTGTGGATTATTGGAATACGTTTGGAACAGGAAGTGTTTTACAGAAAGCAAATCTTGCAGCACAGTTATACGGACAAAGTTCTGAATTTGGTTTATCAAGAATGTTGAAATTAGCAACCGCAGGACCAATTCCATTGAATGATAAAGGTGTACAACAATGGCCAAAAGAAGGCGATGATGCAAATATTATCTTGATTGATGCAAGTTGTTCTGCAGAAGCGGTTTCGAGAATATCACCTGTTCGTTCCTTAATTGTAAAAGGAAATATTGTCTATTAATTCAAAACTTCGTCATTCAAAATCATTCAAACTATAAATCATTATGAAATCAGTTTTAATTTTAATGTTTATGATGACAACGGTTACAGCATGTCATTCAACTCCAACAGAAGATTCAAATACAGAAATTATGAATGAAAAAGATATTGTAAAAGCAGTTAAAAATAACAATTTACAATCTGTTAAAAACTTATTAGAAAGTGGTGAAGATGTCAATAGCATTGATAGTAGCAAGCGTTCGTTATTGTTAATTGCAACTAATAATTCAAATATAGAAATCGCAAAATTATTGGTAAAACATGGCGCAGATGTTAATCAGCAAGCCGATAATCAAGATAGTGCATTTTTATATGCAGGCGCAAGTGGACAAACAGAATTAGTGAAATTATTTTTAGATCATGGCGCTCGTTTTGATGTATTTAATCGTTACAATGGTTCTGCTTTAATTCCTGCTTGTGAGCGCGGACATGTAGAAACGGTACGATTATTAGCCAATACCAAAAATTATCCTGTAGATCATGTGAATCGTTTGGGTTGGACTGGATTAATGGAAGCCATTGTTTTGGGTGACGGAAGCAAAAAATATCAACAAATTGTTCAGATATTAAAAGATGCAGGTGCAAAAATGGATATTCCAGATTCTGATGGAGTAACGCCTTTGCAACATGCACAACAAAGAGGTTATAAAGAAATTGTAGCCATTATTAAATCATAAATCATCATGCAAACAAATTATAAAACAATCGCAAAAGGAAATTATACCTTAAAAAATGTACGATTAGAAACAGGTTTTATTGAGGATGAATCTGGAATTATCGGAACAAAAACCGATTTATTTTCGATTGAAATAAAAGATGGTAAAATAGCAAAAATAAGTGCTAAAAATCCTCAATTAACAGATGCAATTGATGCAAAAAGATTGTTAATGTTGCCTTCTTTCAAAGATATGCACGTTCATTTGGATAAAACATTGTATGGCTTACCTTGGCAAGCGCTTTCGCCAAAACGAAGAACAGTTGCGGATATGATTGCGTATGAGCAAGAAATTATTCCAGAATTGTTAAAAACTTCAGTTGAGCGTGGCGAGCAATTAATCAATTTATTACAACATTACGGAACTACTTATGCGCGTACACATTTCAATGTTGACACAACTTCTGGGTTGAAGTCTTTAGAAAATTTAGAAAAAGCCTTAGAAAATAAAAAGGAAACATTCAGTGCCGAATTGGTTGCTTTTCCTCAACACGGTTTATACTATACCGATTCTGCTTCGTTGATGAAAGAAGCTGCGCAATTAAAAAGCGTTGCTTTTGTTGGTGGATTAGATCCTTTCAGTATTGATAAAAACATCGAAAAAGCAATTGATTTTACGGTTCAATTGGCTTTGGATCATAATAAAGGAATCGATATTCATTTGCATGACACAGGAAAAGAAGGAATGCGTACAATTGAATATTTAGCTGAATTAACGATAAAAAATCCTCAATTAAAAGGAAAATCATATGTAAGTCACGCCTTTGCTTTAGCACATTTATCAAAAAATGAGGAACAAGAAATTGCAGAAAAATTAGCCGAAGCAAAAGTTGGAATTGTTTCTTCTGTTCCTTTCCGCAATAAAGTCGCCATGCCAATTCCTACTTTGGTAAAAAATGGTGTTGAAGTTTTAATAGGAAATGATAATGTACAAGATTACTGGAGCACGTTTGGAACGGGAAATATGTTGCAAAAAGCAAATTTGATTTCAGAATTATATGGTTTAGAAACTGAATATGATTTATCGAGAAATTTAGGTTTTGCAACAAAAAACATTACGCCATTAGACAACAAAGGAAGTCAACAATGGCCAAAAACTGGTGATAATGCTGATATCGTTTTGATTGATGCAAGTTGCTCTGCTGAAGCGGTTGCAAGAATGTCGCCTGTTTTAGCTTTAGCGCACAAAGGAAATTTAGTTTGGAAGAATTAATCAGAAAGAAACAATCGTTATATTTTACTATATTAGTACATTGTTTAAAATTAATGCGATTAAGATGAAGTTTACTTTTATAATTTTTATTTTACTACTATCAATAAATAATTACGGACAACAAACTATTTCGAAAAGTGAGGTTATAGATGCTAAGATAGAATTGTATGAAAATAAAATTGATTCTAAGCTAAGAGAACTTGATTTGAAAGAAGATAATTTAGAATTAAGCAAACAAAATGTCGCTGATATTATCAATTTTCATAAAGAAGGAATGGAGGAATTTCATCGAACTTTGAATTATTTATTGGTTGTGATGGGAATTATTGTTTCGGTTGTCATCGCTGCTGCAGGTTATTATCTAGAACGTTTTAACAAGAGAAAATCATTAGAACTCAAAAAAGATATTGATGCCTTGAAACAATCGATGGAAGAAAGTCTTGAAAAAATTAAGAAAGAATCTGAAATAGAATTAAATCTAATTCGTGCAGAAGCCAAACGTCAAATGAATCATTTCAAAAATGATTAAGCAAAAAAACAGACTAAATAATCAAATATTCAAAACTGAGTTAGATACAATATCTAACTCAGTTTTTTATTTTTTCTAAATCATTTCTAATAATAATCAATCATAGATAGCAAATTGAGTTAAAATTGATTGCGATTTTAGTAAATTTAAATACTTTTCGTTAGATTCGTCTGTCAAAGATTTATTATTTTTGCCTCAATTATACTCAACCTTAAAATGGCTATAAAAAACACGCAGGAAGCACCAAAAACTCCTAAAAAACAAATCGTCAAAACAATTATAGGTATACTGTTTTTAGTAATCGGTTTATTACTATTAGCTTCGTTTATCTCTTATTTTTTTAATGGTTTTATGGATCAGAGTCAAATCTCTGATTTATTAGACAAAAGTCAAACCGCCGAAAATATCTTCGGGAAGTTTGGCGCATTATTAGGCGAAACATTCATTTTGCAAGGAATTGGAATCGTTTCATTTTTTGTCCCAGTTTTCTTTATTCTTTTAGGAATTAAAGTAGCTACAAATTGGAAAAAAATTAAACCTTTCACAACGCTTTATCAAAGCATTTTCTTCATGATTTGGTTGCCAATATTTTTTGGTTGCATTTTACCAACTCAACACATGCTTTCTGGCGTAATGGGATTTGAAATTAATGATTTCCTAAATAGCTTTATTGGTAAATGGGGTGTGATTTTATTGCTTTTCGTTAGTTTATTGATTTATTGTGTGATTCATTTCCGAATGACGTATCAATCAATCCAAGAAAAAATGGAAGAACGTGCGAAACAAAAAGAAATTGAGCGCATAGAAAAAGAGCAAGAAAAAATCAAGAAAGAACAGCTTGAATTAAGAAAACGCAAGGAAAAAGAAGAACAAGAAAAGATAAATAAATTCAATCAAGATGCCGAAAAGCAACAAGAAGATAGTTTATCGCAAGAATTAGAATTAATAGAACAACAAGAGAAAGAAGCAATTCAATCTCATAAAGTAAATCCAAACGAAGCGTTTCATCAAGAATTTAAAATTAATCAACCAAAAGAAGAAGAAATAATCGAAGAAACTCCACTTAATATTACAGAATTAGTGGTTGAAGATTTGGCTGATGAGGAGGAAGAATATGATCAAGTAGATTTTTTATCAATTAATGATGAACAAAATTTCGAAACAGAAATTCAACCTGCTCAACCAACTCAAAATTCTTCTGAAAATGGATTAGAATTAAAAGTTCAACATGTTGATGAGGAAGAAGAATTTGAAGCGGCTTCTGCTCGATTGGTGCAAGAACAAGGTGAATACAATCAACGTTTAGATTTGCCAAATTATCAATTTCCTCCTATTTCATTATTGAAAAAATATGACAACGGAAATACGTTAATTGATCAAAAAGAATTAGAAACGAACAAAAATAGAATTGTCGAAACCTTAGGAAACTACGGAATCGGAATCGATGAAATTTCAGCAACAATCGGTCCTACAGTTACATTATACGAAATTGTACCAAAAGCTGGAGTTCGTATTTCTAAAATCAAAAATCTTGAGGATGATATTGCCTTAAGTTTGGCAGCGCTTGGTATTCGTATTATTGCGCCGATTCCTGGAAAAGGAACAATTGGTATCGAGGTTCCAAATTCTAATCCTTCAATGGTTTCTATGCATTCGGTTATTGCTTCACAAAAGTTCCAAAATGCTGATATGGAATTGCCAATTGCTTTCGGGAAAACAATTACGAATGAAACCTTTGTTGCCGATTTAGCGAAAATGCCTCACTTGTTGATGGCTGGTGCAACTGGACAAGGTAAATCGGTTGGTTTGAATGCAATTATTGCTTCATTAATCTATAAAAAACATCCATCTGAATTAAAATTTGTGATGGTCGATCCGAAAAAAGTTGAGCTTACTTTATATTCTAAAATAGAGCGTCATTATTTAGCAAAATTACCAGATTCGGAAGAAGCAATTATCACAGATAATACAAAAGTAATTAACACGTTAAATTCACTTTGTATTGAAATGGATGATCGTTACGAATTATTAAAAAATGCTTTCGTTCGAAATATCAAAGAATATAACGCGAAATTTAAACAACGCAAATTAAATCCAGAAGTAGGTCATAGATTCTTACCGTATATTGTATTAATTGTGGATGAGTTTGCAGATTTGATTATGACAGCTGGTAAAGAAGTTGAATTACCGATTGCTCGTTTGGCTCAGTTGGCTCGTGCCGTTGGTATTCACTTGATTGTTGCGACTCAACGTCCATCTGTAAATGTGATTACAGGAACAATTAAAGCCAATTTTCCAGGACGTGTCGCTTTCCGTGTAACGTCAAAAATCGATTCGAGAACAATTTTAGATTCGCAAGGAGCCGATCAATTAATTGGTAAAGGTGATATGTTGTACACAACTGGAAACGAATTAATACGTTTACAATGTGCGTTTGTGGATACACCAGAAGTAGATAAAATAACCGAATTTATTGGTGAACAACGTGGTTATCCAGATGCGATGCATTTGCCAGAATATGTTGGCGAAGAAGGTGGTTCTAATTTAGATATTGATTTATCTGATCGTGATGTACTTTTTGAAGATGCTGCAAGATTAATTGTAATGAATCAACAAGGTTCCGCGTCTTTATTACAACGAAAATTAAAATTAGGATATAACCGTGCCGGACGATTGATTGATCAATTGGAAGCTGCCGGAATTGTTGGTCCTTTCGAAGGAAGTAAAGCAAGACAAGTGTTGATACAAGATGACATGAGTTTGGAACAGTTGTTGAATAATTTGAACTAAAATTTATTAAAAACAGATAGAAATTAAATTGTATGAAAAAGATAATCTATTCTTTCATACTCTTATTAGTAGGGGTTGGAACATTAAACGCTCAATCAGCAAAACAAATCTTAGACAAAGTTTACGCTAAATATACCAACGCAAACTCGTATTACATCAAATTTGATTTTAGCCATAATGCAAATGGAAAATCAACAAGTCGTTCGGGAGAAGTTTTTGCAATGAAACAAAAATTTAACTTGAATGTAGGCGACATCAACCAAATTTTTACAGGAACTAAATTATATACAATTGCAAAAGATGACAAAGAAGTCACTATTTCTGATGCATCTAACACAGATGATTTCTTAACACCAACTAAAGTTTTGAACACATATCGTACTGATTTCAGCTACGCTTTAACAGATAAAAAAACCGTTGGAGGAAAAACAATTCAGTATATAAAATTAACGCCAACTAAAACTTCTACAATCAAATATTCGGTTTTGGGAGTGAATACAGCGAATAATGAAATCTACGATTACAAGGAATATGGTAAAAATGGCGACACAACATCAATCATTGTAAAAGATTACGTTCAAAATTTACTTATTCACAAAAGTTACTTTAACTTTGACCAAAAGAAATATAAGTCGCAAGGCTATATGATTACTCAATTATAATCAATGTTAAAAAAACTTGACTGGTATATAATCAAGACCTTTTTAGGTCCATTTTTTTTCATATTTAGTGTTCTATTTTTCATCTTTATCGTGCAATTTGCATGGCAACAAATGGAAAAATTTGTTGGAAAAGGTTTAGAATGGTACACTATTACCGAATTACTTTTTTGGTTAGGAATTAACGTTATTCAGCTTGTATTACCGCTTACAATCCTTTTGGGGTCTATTATGACCATGGGAGGTTTTGGAGAACGATACGAATTAGCTGCAATGAAAGCATCTGGAATTTCACTTACCAGAATCCTTGCTCCATTATTTACGTTAGTCGCTTTAATGTCTGTCGGATTGTATTTTTTCGGAGACAAAGTGATGCCTTATTCCCAACAAAAAGCGCGAACAATGTACTTCAATATCTTACAAACCAAACCAACGGTAAGTATGAAAGAAGGTGTTTTTATCGAAACCGTTCCCGGATTTCAGATGAAAATTAATAAAGTTTCGGGCGAAAATTCAGAAAAATTAGAAGACGTTTTTGTCCATCAAAATGCACCTTTTGGTGAAAATACGATGACAATTATTGCGAAAAAAGGAAATCTTGCTCCAGACAAAAATGACAACCATTATCTAAAAATGGAACTTTTTGATGGAATTGCTTATACCGATAATATCAAAAATAAAAACTTTGATCAACGTAAACGTCAAGAAAATCAATATACTAAATTTGATACATTAAACTATTATATTGACATTTCAGATATTCTAAATTCTGGTAAAGACGAAGATCCAGGAAACTCTTACAAATACTTGGACGGAAAAGGTTTAAGACATCTTATCGATTCATTAAACACAGATTATAAGAAGTATTACAAAGATTTGAAAACGAATATGTTTAATCAAAACTATTTCTATTCAATCAAAGTAAAAGATATTGATACGGTAAAAACAAATATGATTTTTGACTTGAAAGAGCGAAATCGTCAAGAACAAGATCAAGTTCTTAATCAAGCCGTACAAATGGTAAATCGTGATCAAGAAAATATGACGTTTTCTGAACAAGAAATTGTAAACAGAGAAAAGTTATATTCAAAAGTAAATATTCATTACCAACGAAATTTCTCGTATGCAGTAACATGTATTATTTTCTTTTTGATTGGATCATCATTAGGTGCAATCGTAAAAAAAGGAGGAATCGGAATGCCAGTTGTCATTTCAATTATCATTTTCGTTATTTATTTTATCCTTAATTTCTCGGCAGAAAATATGGCGAAAAACGGAAAATTAGATCCAACTTTTGCCGCTTGGGCAGCGAATATTATCGCGCTTCCTTTCTCTATTTTGTTTAGTTACAAAGCCAATCAAGATTCTGGATTATTTGACATCAGTATTTACGTTGATCCAATTGTAAAATACTTTAATAAGTTTAAGAAAACAAACAAAAACGAGGAGCATTCTCGTTATCAATAACATAAAACAATGGAAAATAGATCATCTCAATTAAACACAATTGAAGAAGCTTTAGAAGATTTAAAACAAGGAAAAGTTATCATTGTAGTTGACGATGAAGATCGTGAAAATGAAGGAGATTTCCTATGTATCGCCGAATTTGCAACACCAGAAGTCATCAACTTTATGGTTACGCACGGACGCGGATTGGTTTGTACGCCACTTACACAACAAAGATGTAAAGCATTAGGTTTGGACCTTATGGTTGGACACAATACGGCTATTTACGAAACTAATTTTACTGTTTCTGTGGATTTACAAGGTCACGGATGTACGACAGGAATTTCGGCTTCGGATCGTTCTAAAACTATTCAAGCTTTAATTGACGAAAATACAAATCCAGATGATTTAGGAAAACCAGGACATATTTTCCCATTAATTGCAAAAGATGGTGGAGTTTTAGTTCGCATGGGACATACAGAAGCTGCTGTTGATTTGGCACGCATGGCGGGACATTATCCTGCTGGATGTATTGTCGAAATTTTAAAAGAAGATGGAGAAATGGCTCGTTTGCCAGAATTGTTAGAGATTGCGAAGAAATTTGATCTTAAAATTGTTTCGATTGAGGATTTGATTGCTTACCGATTAGAAAACGAATCATTAGTAAAACGTATCGAGCAATTTCCAGCAAAAACAAGATTCGGAGAATACGAATTAATCGCTTATCAACAAACAACAAATAATCAAGTTCACTTCGCTTTAAAAAAAGGAAAATGGACAAAAGATGATGTAGTTCCAGTTCGTGTAAAATCAACAAATAGCTATTATGATTTGTTTAGCGCTTTACAAAACGGCGAAACACCATTGTTAGAAAAAACAATGAACATCATTAATGAAGAAGAAAGAGGTGTTGTAATTTTTATTAATAACATTCAAAGTTCTGAGTTGATTGAACAAAAATTAGAGATTTTCAAAAGTTTTTCTGAAGGAAAATCAAAATCTGGTGTTTTACCAGCCGATGAAAAAGATCACGGAATTGGTTCTCAAATCATCAAAGATTTAGGCATCCAAAAAATGAATTTGATTACACGTACTTTAGAAGAACCGCATACTACACAATATGGTTTGGAAATTGTAAAATGCACTCAGTTATAAAATAAATTAAACTTTATACTAACGAAAGCAGTTCTGAAAAGAGCTGCTTTTTTTTTGTATCGTTCTGTAACCTTTTCGTTATATTGTAGTCTTATAATAAACACTATATGCGAAATAAAACGTTAGTTCTTGTACTCTTTATCATTTCAAGTATTGGATTTGGGCAAAAAACGAATTCAAAAAATATCTACATATCAGATATTGATAATTTTTGGGTCGCTTATGATAGTATTCAATCAACAAATGATTATTCTCAAAAAATAAAGTTTATCAACACTTTATACATCGACAAAGGAACAAAAGGTTTAAAAACTTTTATGAAAGTAAGAGATTATAGTGACACTATTTACGTTAAACTTATTGATAGTTATCCTAAATTTTGGAATTCAGTAAGACCAAATACACTTACCATAAAGAATAAAACAAAAGAGTTAACTAAAACTGTAAAAAAACTCAAAAAACTATATCCAGAACTAAAAGAAGGTGAAATGTATTTTACAATTGGAGGTTTACGCTCGGGTGGAACTTTATATGAAAATATGGTTTTAGTTGGTGCTGAAATTGCAACAGGAACTCCAAAAACAGATGTTTCAGAATTTGAAAATAATTGGCTAAAAAATGTTTTTGCGAAGCAATCACTTGATAATATTATTTCACTAAATATTCATGAATATGTACACACGCAACAAAAACCAAATGAAAACAACTCATTATTACATCATACATTAAAAGAAGGTTCGTGCGATTTTATTACAGAACTTGTATTAGGAGAACCAATCGAAAAACAATATATTTTTTATGGAAAACAACATTTCGATGAATTGAAAAAACAATTTAAAGAAGAGATGTTTGTAGATGATTTTTCAAATTGGTTATACAATGGAGGACAAAAGGGTAAAGCTGCTGATTTGGGATATTTTATTGGATATGAAATATGTAAATCATATTATAATCAAGCTAAAAATAAAAAACAAGCGATAAAAGATATTATAGAACTGAATTATCAAGATGAAAAAGCAGTTGAAAATTTTCTTCGAAAATCTGGTTTTTATGAAGAAGGTTTTGATAAAAATCGATTATTAAAAGAATACGAAAAAAAACAACCTTATATCGTAAAAATTGAACCTTTCGGAAATGGTTCAACAAATGTAGATTCATCTATCAAAGAATTTAGAATTACATTTTCTAAACCAATGAATCCAAAAGAATATTCAATACAATTCTCAAAAAAAGGAAAAGAGTATAGTCCTAAGATTACAAAAGCTAATTTCTATAACAATAATACTACATTCGTTTTAAGTTTGGAATTAATTCCAACTAAAGAATATGAATTTGTAATTTCAAATCGTTTCAAATCAGAAGACGGATATGCTTTAAAATTAGATAATAATGAACTAATCGTAAATTTTAAAACTAAATAAAACAAAAAAAAGCTTCTCGGGATCGAGAAGCTTTCTTATTAATAATCATCATAATATTTAATGCGCATAATGTTTACGAGAAACAAAATGCAGAATTTTCTGAACTAATTTTGTGTTTTTATAAAGATTCCAGTTCATTAATAAAACACTGAACAAAATTACTGCCAAACCGTAAATTTGCAAATGAGTTACGACATCATCTGTAAAAAAATAACTCAATGCAACGGCTACAATAGGGTTTACATACGCATATGTAGAAACTTCCACAGCTGGACGATATTGCAACAACCAAACATATGATCCGAAAGCAAGAATAGAGCCAAAAGTTGTTAAATAAGCCATTGCCAACCAATCTTCTGTCGCTACATTCGCAAAATTGAAATTAGCATATTCTCCATTGAAAATTGCAACTGTATTAAACAAAACTCCAGCAGTAATCATTTGCCAAGCCGTTTTGACCATAATGTTCAAATCTTCTTTTGGTTTCGTAACTTCTTTTTTCTGCTTTTCTGTTACATATTTTGAATACAAAGAACCTAACGTCCAAGCAATCGAACAAAAGATAAGAACAATCAACCCAATCATGTTTAGGAACTGTTGATCTACATCTGCGTGCACAGTGGTTGTCTGTTCATAAAACAACATCAAAACACCAACAAAACCTAACAGAACACCTAAAACAGTAGGAATACTTGAAAAATTTTGTTTCCATTTCGGTTTATCTAACACAATAAACCAAATTGCTGCCGATGCTGCCATAATTGCAACAATTCCACTTGGTAAAAATTGTTCGGACCAAATAATCCCAGCCATATCAATAAACAACAACATAAACCCTGTAAACATACATTGTTTCACAATTTGTTTATCCCACAGCTTGTAACCTTTCAGTTTACAATATCCCATCAACATTGTGCTCGCCGCAATAAAGCGAAACGAACCCAAAATAAACGGACTAAAACCATGTAAAGCCTTATCTATAAAAAAATAAGTTGATCCCCAAACTACATAAACCACGAAATACGCTGCAATAATCAGCCACTTACTTGGTTGATTCCCTTTCATTCAATCTCTATTTTTTAAATCGTTGGTATAACGATATTTTGTTCTTCTTTTATTGTTTGTAAAACTATAGTTGTACGCGTAGAAGTGATTCCGCCAATTTTACTCAAATGTTTGCGCATCAATTCTACCAAACCTTCGTTATCAGAAGTTCTCACTTTGATTAGATAACCATCTTCTCCAGCAATATCATGAACCTCTAAAACTTCTGGAATTTCGGCAAGTTGTCTTCCTACTGTTTCATCACCGATAATATCTACGGTTTTGATAAACATATACGAAAGTAATTTTTGTCCAACTGCCACTGGATTTATTTTTGCGTGATAAGCCAAAATAACTTGCTTATTTTCAAGCTTTTTCACTCGTTCTAATATTCCAGAAGGAGCCATTCCCAATTCTCTTGCGATGTCTGCATTGTTAATGCGTGCATTATCTTGCATTAATCGCATGATTTTCAAATCAGTAGCATCTAAATTAAATTCTATCTTTTCCATTTCGACTGCAAAATTAAGACTATTTTGAATAATATTCAAAAAATATATCAAAAATTGTATGTTATTCTTGATATTATTTTAAACTATAAATTAAATTCATTTTATACTAAATAAATTTAATCATTATTCATAAAAAAAGCTGCCCATTACTGGACAGCTTATGTTATTTAAAAATTTCGGTTAGAGAATTAGTTTCCTCCTTCTTCCATTTTCTTTTTCAATTCTGCTAATGAATCGATATCTCCTAAAGTAGAAGTTTCGATTGTGTTAGATGAATTGTTGTTATTGTTGTTAGATGATCTCTCAGATTTAACTTCTTCCTCACGGAAAGTAGCTGTGTGAGAAACTACTACACGACGGAATTCTTTGTTGAACTCGATAACTTTGAAAGATGTTTCTTCACCTTTTTTGATACGAGATCCGTCTTCTTTCTCTAATGTACGAGCTGGAGCGAAAGCTTCAACGTCAGCATCTTCGAATTGTACTGTAGCACCTTTGTCAAATACGTCAACTGCTTTACCTGTGTGAACTGTACCTACAGCATATTTAGCTTCGTACTGATCCCATGGATTTTCAGTTAATTGTTTGTGACCTAAAGATAAACGACGAGCTTCTACGTCTAATTCTAAAACTACTACGTCTAAGATATCATCAACTGCACAGAATTCTGATGGGTGTTTGATTTTCTTAGTCCAAGATAAGTCAGAGATGTAGATTAATCCGTCAACACCTTCTTCTAATTCTACGAATACACCGAAGTTAGTGAAGTTACGAACTTTACCTTTGTGAGTAGAACCTACTGGGTATTTAGTTGTAATATCTGTCCAAGGATCTGGAGTTAATTGTTTGATACCTAAAGACATTTTTCTTTCTTCTCTATCTAAAGTTAAAACTACTGCTTCAACCTCATCACCTACTTTTACGAAATCTTGAGCAGAACGTAAGTGAGTAGACCATGACATTTCAGAAACGTGGATTAAACCTTCTACACCTGGAGCAACCTCAACGAATGCACCGTAGTCAGCTAAAACAACTACTTTTCCTTTAACTTTATCACCAACTTTGATATCAGCATCTAAAGCATCCCATGGATGAGCCTCTAATTGTTTAATACCTAATTGGATACGAGATTTATCTTCGTCGAAATCTAAGATTACAACGTTGATTTTTTGTCCATCTTCTAAGATTTCAGATGGGTGGTTGATACGAGACCAAGATAAGTCAGTGATGTGGATTAAACCATCAACACCTCCTAAGTCTACGAATACACCGTAAGATGTGATGTTTTTAACTTCACCTTCTAATACTTGTCCTTTCTCTAATTGAGCAACGATTTCTTTTTTCTGAACTTCGATATCAGCCTCGATTAACGCTTTGTGAGAAACTACTACGTTTTTGAATTCTGGGTTGATTTTAACAACTTTGAACTCCATAGTTTTTCCTACGAATTGTTCGTAATCACGAATTGGTTTAACATCGATTTGAGAACCTGGTAAGAAAGCTTCAATTCCGAATACGTCAACGATCATACCACCTTTAGTACGAGCTTTGATGTAACCGTTAACAATTTCTTGAGAATCGTGTGCTTTGTTAACAGCATCCCATGCATTTAATGTACGAGCTTTTTTGTGAGATAAAATTAATTGTCCATTTTTATCTTCACGTTGATCAACCATTACTTCAACGATATCCCCAACTTTCAAGTCTGAGTTGTAACGGAATTCGTTTAATGAAATAACACCTTCTGATTTGAAGTTGATGTCAACGATAGCTTCTTTATCTGTAATACGTACAACTTGTCCTTTGAATACTTCATTCTCATGTAAGTCTTCTAAAGTTGTATCGTACATTTGCTCTAATTCAGCTTTTTCTTTACGATCTTCTTCGTTTAATCCTGATTCGAAAGATTCCCAATCAAATGATTCTGGCGCTACGTTTGCATTTGCAGACGCATCTAATACTGGAGTGTTTAATACAACTTCTTGTACTTCCTCTTGTTTTGTTTCTTTAGACATAATTCTAAAAATTTGTATCTCAATCTATTTTATTTCGGAATCTTCAAATGCAAATAAATGACCGAGAGATGTTTAACTTAATAATTAATCGCTTGATTCCTAAACCATTTTAGCGAGTGCAAAGATAAACAATAATATTTTAATATTTGGAATAATTTTAGATTCAACTCAAAGAAATTTAAGATTTTATAAACGAATTACACTCTTGTTTATTCGTAACTTGTAATCGAATCTCAACTTTATGGATAGTCTAAAGAAAATAAAACGATTTTCTAAAATCGTAAAAGTCGTTTCGAAATATGGTTTTGAAGAAATACTTTCTCGCGGAAATGATTTGTTCCATTCTGACCAAAACAACGAATTTTTCAACCAATCATTCAATCAACGTTTCCGAATGGCTTTGGAAGAACTTGGTCCTACTTATATCAAATTTGGACAATTATTGAGTAATCGAAAAGATTTGGTTCCTGAATCTTTGGTAGAAGAATTAAAAAAATTACAAGATAATGTTCCTCCAGAAGAAATTGACATCAAACAAAAAATTAGAGACGAATTTGGAATTGAGCCTGACGAGCATTTTCTTTTTATAGAAGAACAACCTTTTGCGGCAGCAAGTATTTCGCAAGTTTATCGCGCAACTTTATTGAATGGAGAAAAAGTTGTGTTCAAAGTAAAACGATCTAATATTCAGAAAATAATTGAGTCTGATTTAGCCCTGATTCGAGATATTGTTCATTTTTTAGAAAAAAAATATGAGAAACTTCAAAAATTATTCATTTCTGAAATCGAAAAATCATTTGAAAATTCAATTCTGAAAGAACTTTCATTAACCAATGAATTTCAGAACATCGAACGTTTCAGAAAAAATTTCGAGAATAGTAAAGATGTTTATGTTCCGAAAACATATGAAGATTATTCCAACAATAATTTTCTTTGTATGGAATTTATCGAAGGTTTTAAAGTAAACGATGTTGAGCAATTAGAAGCTTTGGGACTTGATCCGAAAAAAATCGTACAGAAAGGTTTTGATATTTATTTGAAACAATTACTTGATGATGGATTTTTCCATGCTGATCCACATCCCGGAAATATTTTTATTTTAAAAGATGGACGTTTAGCTTTTATTGATTTTGGTTCGATGGGAATTCTAGCCATCAACGAAAAAGAAGCTTTAGAAAATGTTGTAATTGATTTTGGATTAAAAAATCCGAAACGCATTGTTCGTTCACTCAAAAAAATGGCGATTAAACATTATATCGAAAACGAAAAACAATTAGAACGTGATATTGCAGATATTTTTGATTATTTAGAATACAATACAGTTGATACGATAGAAGTTCAAATTATCATCAAGAAATTCAACAATATTCTACAGCGAAATCATGTTTTATTACCCGAATATGTTTATATTTTACTACGCGGAATTGCGCTTATAGAAGGAATTGGACAACAATTACACGCTGATCTTAATGTACAACGTTCGATGCGCCCTTATGCAGTAAAATTGGCTCGACAAAAATTTCATCCTAAATATTTGAGTAAAAAAGCAATTGATAATTTTAAAGATATTCAGGATTTAATCAACGATTTACCAGAAGATACCTTGAAATTAATCGAAAAAGTAAACAATGATAAATTGGCTTTAAACTTTAAGATTGATCAAATAGGTAATATTCAGAAATTAATAAAAGACAGCATTAATAAACTGGTTTTAGCGATACTTACTTTAGCTTTTGGAATTGGAGCAAGTATGTTAGCTAATACAACTGTTCGTCCTGTGATTCTAGACATGCCACTACTTTCTTGGATTGGTTATTTATTATCTATCTTTACAGCTGGATGTATTATTATATTAGTTTTTAGAAAGAAATAATAAAATTAAAATTAATAAAAATAAAATAGCCACCTCAATGAGGTGGCTATTTCTATTGTAAGCTATTCAAAGAATTATTATTTCTTTTTTGTAGCTGTTTTTTTGATAACTTTTGTTTCAGTTACTACAGCTGTTCTAGGTAATACCTCAACACGTCTGTTTCTTTGGTAACACTCTTCAGTGTTTTCAGTACATAACAATTGAGATTTTCCTAAACCACGAGCAGTTAAACGAGCTTTATCCACTCCACCTCTTTCAACTAAAATATTAACTAACGCTTGAGCACGTTTTAAAGATAATGTTTTGTTATAAGCGTCTTTACCTCTTTGGTCAGCATGTCCGTCAATGTAGAAGCTTTTTTCTTTTAAATCATCAGAATTTAAAATTTGAGCAGCTACACGTACATCTTCGTAAGAAGAAGGAACAATTTTATCAGAGTTGTATTCGAATAAAATATTAGATAAACGTTTTGCTACGTGAACTTCTGTCCATGGACATCCATTATTTTCTTTTGGTCCTTTTACTGTTGGACAAGCATCATCTTTATCTGGAATACCATCTCCATCTGTATCTGGACAACCTTGGAATTCAGCTAAACCATATTCGTTTGGACAAGCATCATCTTTATCAAAGATTCCATCACCATCTGTATCTGGCCAAGGACATCCATTATTTTCTACTGGACCTGCAACTGTAGGACAAGCATCATCTTTATCTGGAACACCATCACCATCTGTATCTGGACAACCTTGGAATTCAGCTAAACCAAATTCTGTTGGACAAGCATCATCTTTATCAAAGATTCCATCACCATCTGTATCTGGACATCCGTTTGTAGATGGATCATTTGTAGCGATACCTGGAGTATCTGGACATGCATCTTCGTCATCAGGAATACCATCACCATCTCTATCTTGTTTTCCGAAACGGAAAGTAACACCTACTGTGTGTTGGAAGAAATCGAAATAATTGTTTCCTCCGTAAGCTGGTAACCAGTTGTAATCAGAAGCAACGTTTAAACCAAAGTTTTTAGTAAACCATAAGTTAAATCCAGCACCTAAAGAAGCTACAAAGTGATTTTTCTCTAAATCTTCAACTTCTGTTAATTGGTAAGTTTCATTTCCATCACCATTACCATAGTAAGCTGTTAATGGAAATTGTAATCCTGTGTAGTCGTATCTGTGGTAACCAGCACCTACACGGATATATGGATCAAACCAAGAATCTTCTTTTAAGATATAACCATTAGCTAACTTATAACGTAAACCTAAACCAGCATTGATGAATAATTCATCTTTGATACGTAATCTGTTGTTATCAACTTCACCTACTGAAGCAGTTAAATCAACATCAAAAGATCTGTTTAAGTTACGGATGATAGATAATTTAGATAAAGGAGGAACGATATCCCAATTATCTGTTTTGAAATACTGGTTGAATGGTCCAGTCACTGAGTTGTGATCAACTGCGTGAGCACCAACTGTAATTGCCCAAGGATTCTTAGAATTCTGAGCATCTACAAAAGAATTACCCGCTAGGAATAATACTACTGCAGATAATAATAGATTAAACTTTTTCATTATCAAATATTTAGCGTTTTAAATATATTAAATTTTACTTAATTTTATACAATTATAAGACAAATTTAAGAATTCTTTATCATTCTATCCAAATCTCTTTTCAAATCTTTTCCTTTTATTGTGTTTCTTTTGTCAAAAAGTTTCTTCCCTTTTGCCAAATATATCTTCAATTTTGCCAACCCTTTATTGTTTATAAATAGCGTGGTTGCTACAATCGTTAATCCAGTCTCTTTCGTTTTGCGTTCTAATTTTCTCAACTCAGATTTTTGTAATAAAAGTTTTCTGTCTCGTCTAGTTTTATGATTAAAGTATGTTCCCCAATCATATTCGTCAATAAACATATTGACAATATAGAGTTCTCCATCCTTCATTTGACAAAAACTTTCGGTAATCGAAGCTTTTCCCATTCGGATAGATTTTATTTCAGTCCCAAATAATTGGATGCCGGCTTCGTAAGAATCTAATAATTCATACTCAAACCTTGCACGTTTATTCTTAATCGTAACTTCTTTCTGCACTTTATTTTATTCCAATTAAAATTTGTAACTTTGCCGGAAGGTCAAACAAACATCATACCAAAAATTATGTTAAATGTTTCTAATTTATCGCTTCAATTCGGCAAGCGTGTACTTTTCGACGAAGTTAATATAAAATTTACAAATGGCAACTGTTACGGGATAATTGGTGCCAATGGAGCAGGAAAATCTACTTTCTTAAAAATATTATCAGGTGAAATCGATCCAACTTCAGGACAAGTTAGTCTTGAAAAAGGAAAACGTATGTCTGTTTTAGAACAGAATCACTTCAAATATGACGAATATACAGTATTGGATACTGTTTTACGTGGAAATAAAGTATTATACGATATTAAAGAACGTATGGATGCTTTATATGCTAAACCAGATTTTTCTGAAGAAGATGGTATCAAAGCAGGAGAATTAGGTGTCGTTTATGAAGAAATGAACGGATGGAATGCAGAATCTGATGCTGCTACATTATTATCGAATGTAGGAATTGATTCGGATATGCATTATTCATTAATGGGAGATTTAGATAATAAAGCGAAAGTTCGTATTTTGATTGCTCAAGCTTTATTTGGAAATCCTGACGTGTTAATCTTAGATGAGCCTACCAACGAATTGGACGTTAATACAATTCAATGGTTAGAGGATTTCTTAGGTAATTTCGAGAATACTGTAATCGTTGTATCGCACGACCGTCACTTCTTAGACGCAGTTTGTACGCATATTTGTGATTTAGATTTCTCTAAATTAAACCTATATTCTGGTAACTACACATTCTGGTACGAGTCTTCTCAGTTAGCTGCAAAACAACGTGCGCAACAAAACAAAAAAGCAGAAGAAAAGAAAAAGGAATTACAAGATTTCATTGCTCGTTTCTCTTCTAACGTTGCTAAAGCAAAACAAACGACTTCTCGTAAAAAAATGATCGAGAAATTAAATATCGAAGATATCAAACCTTCTTCTCGTCGATATCCAGCACTTATCTGGGAACAATCGCGTGAGGCTGGTGATCAAATCTTAGAAGTAAACAATTTATCTGCTTCTGTAGATGGAGAAGTTTTATTTAAAGATGCGAACATCAACTTGAAAAAAGGTGATAAAATTGGTATTTTCTCTCGTAACTCGAAAGCAGTTTCTCAATTTTTCGAAATTCTTTCAGGAAAAGCTCAGCCAGATTCTGGAGATTTTACTTGGGGAATTACAACAACACAAGCGTATTTACCTTTAGATAATACAGATTTCTTCAAAGAAGATATCAACTTGGTTGATTGGTTACGTCAATATACAGAATCAGACGATGAACGTCACGAAGAATTTATGCGTGGTTTCTTAGGGAAAATGTTATTCTCTGGAGACGAAGCTCTTAAAAAATCTTCTGTTTTATCAGGAGGTGAAAAAATGCGTTGTATGTTCTCTCGCATGATGTTATTACGTGCAAACGTATTATTGTTAGACGAGCCAACAGGTCACTTAGACTTAGAATCGATTACAGCATTGAATAATTCTTTGGTTAATTTCAAAGGAACAATTTTAATGGGTTCTCATGACCACGAATTGATTCAAACAACTTGTAACCGTATTATCGAGTTAACTCCAAACGGAATCATCGATCGTTATATGACGTATGATGAATTCTTAGATGATCCAAAAGTAAAAGAATTAAAAGCAAAATATTACGCTTAATAATTTCTTTCACCATATTTCTAAAAATCCAGAAGGTTCTACTTTCTGGATTTTTTTATTCATAAATTATTCTATCTTTGAGTTAGAATTTTTCGCATGATTCAACTTCCTACCATATTACTTTATCTCATTATTGCATTGATTATTTTTCTAATCATTATGATTACATATTTAATCCATTCATTAAAATCTGAGAAAAAAATAAGTCATGAGCAAACGCAACGTTTAGACAATTTATCTACAAAAGTTGATGAGTTAAAATTGGAGTCATACGAAGCTAAACTGAATCCTCATTTATTCAAAAACATACTTAATTCTATTCAGTCAAATGCTTATCAAACCTATTATACGATTGATAAATTGGCAAATGTGTTGGATTATATTTTGTACGAAAGCAAAGACAATTTTGTGACGATAAAAGATGAAATAGATTTCACTAAAAACTTTATTGAAATTAATAAAGTAAAAGTTTCGCCTTTGTTTGATTTTCAAGTTAAAACGAAAATTGATGAAACTTCACCTTATTATCAAGAAAAAATTATTTTACCTTTATTAAGTATTGATTTTATTGAAAATGCTTTCAAACATACCGACTTTCAACAAGCCAATTCATTTATAAAAATTTTGCTTGAACTGAATAATAAATCATTTCAAATTCAGGTAATGAATAAAATTTCACCAAAAAATAGTTTAAAAAAAGAAACTGGCGGACATGGAAGTCAATCCTTAGAACATCGCTTGAAAATGGTTTACGACGACGATTTTTCACTTTCTAAAACTATTGAACAGGATATTTTTGTAGCCAACTTAAAAATAAATCTACATGAGTTTTACACTAAAATGCATACTAATTGACGACGAAATTCTTGGGTTAAAATACCTGAAAATGTTGTGTGAACAAATGGAGGACATAGAAGTTGTGAAAGCTTATGTTGATCCTGAATTATTCATTAACGAAATTGAAAACTTAGATTTTGACTTTTGTATTTTAGACATCGAAATGCCTAAAATAAATGGTTTACAAATCGCTAATTTATTAAAAGAAAAACCGTTTATTTTTTCCACTGCTTATAAGGGATATGCTGTTGATGCTTTTGATTTAGATGCGACAGATTATATTCAAAAACCAATCAAAAAAGAGCGTTTACAACAAGCTGTTGACAAAGTAAAAAAACGTTTGCAAAATAGTTTTTCGACGCCAAATAATTTTGTACAATTAAATTCGGATAAAGGAAAAATTTTGTTGCAGTTTAATCAAATTT
Organism: Empedobacter sp. UBA7620; assembly: GCF_002484185.1. Lineage (NCBI taxonomy): Bacteria > Pseudomonadati > Bacteroidota > Flavobacteriia > Flavobacteriales > Weeksellaceae > Empedobacter > Empedobacter sp. UBA7620. The sequence goes on from NZ_DLJI01000002.1 coordinate 56,662, forward strand.
TGTACATTACAACTTCTACCGTTGACAGCCGTGATAAAGTGGTTTATTATCAAGATTTATCATTCTTGATTTTGAAAAATATCACACTCGATGCATTATCAGAAATGTTACCCGAAAAAGATTTTGTTCGTATCAATAAACGAGAAATAATCAGCTTACATCACATCAAATATTTCCACTCAGACAACGTTACTTTAGACGTTTTATCAAAAGAAAATAAAGAAATCAATTTGGTATTAAGCGAAGTTTACAAAGCTAATTTTATTGCTCAAATTTCAATTTGATTACAAAAAAAATCCATTTCATTACATTTTACTCAAGTTTAAAAAATATTGATATTTTTCTGTAAATTAATTTCTGACTTTTGTTGAAAATTAACGCCATGAAAAAATCGACAAGAAATTCAATTTTTTATATCGTAACCATTCTACTTTGTTCAATCATGATGTATTTTATTGTGATAAGAGCAGAAGAAATGGAAACTGGAAAACATGTTGTTCACGCTGCAAACGGAAGCAATTACTTCAATGACTTCATCAACAGTATAACACATAATATTGGACACCCTCTTGCTATTTTATTAGCACAAATTGTGACCATTATATTTACCGCAAGAGTTTTTGGATGGATTTTTAATAAAATTGGACAACCAACTGTAATTGGAGAAATTATTGCGGGTATTTTCCTTGGTCCTTCTTTTATTGGTATGCATTTCCCAGAGTTTTTTGGTGATCTTTTCCCAAAAGAATCGTTAGGAAACTTAGAATTTATCAGTCAAATCGGTTTGATTCTATTCATGTATGTCATCGGAATGGAGTTAGACCTGAAAGTGCTAAAGAAAAATGCACAAGACGCCATAGTTATTAGTCACGCAAGTATCATTATTCCATTTACACTTGGTTTGGCTTTGGCTGGATTAATTTATATGGAATTTGCTCCAGAAGGAATTAACTTTTTATCATTTGCCCTTTTTATCGGAATTTCGATGAGTATTACAGCCTTTCCCGTTTTGGCTCGTATTGTACAAGAACGCGGAATTAGTAAAACTCGTTTAGGTTCTATTGTAATTACTTGCGCTGCTGCCGACGATATCACGGCTTGGTGTTTATTAGCTGCGGTTATCGCCATCGTAAAAGCTGGATCATTCGTCAGTTCATTATATGTTATTTTACTAGCAATTGTTTACGTTATCGCAATGGTTCGTTTCGTTCGCCCTTTTTTAAAGCGCATTGCAGACGTACATTCGAGTAAAACAACGCTTACAAAACCTATCATAGGAATCTTTTTCTTGGTCTTAATTATTTCTTCATATTTAAGCGAAATCATTGGAATTCATGCATTATTTGGAGCTTTTTTAGCTGGAACAATTATGCCTGAAAATGTAAAATTCAGAAATTTATTCATCGAAAAAATAGAAGATGTTTCATTAGTTTTATTACTTCCACTATTCTTTGTTTTTACGGGTTTAAGAACACAAATTGGATTATTAGATAGTCCACATTTATGGCAAACAGCGGGATTGATTATTTTGGTTGCTGTAACAGGAAAATTTGTTGGAAGTGCAGTCGCCGCAAAATTTGTAGGACAAAATTGGAAAGATAGTTTGACCATTGGAGCCTTGATGAATACACGAGGTTTGATGGAATTAGTCGTGCTAAACATTGGATATGATTTAGGAGTTTTAACACCAGAAGTTTTCGCTATGATGGTGATAATGGCTTTGGTCACAACTTTTATGACAGGTCCAGCTTTGGATTTAATCAATTGGATTTTCCGCAAACAAAAAACAGAAAATGAACTTTCTGAAATTAGTCAAAGTCAGAAATATAAAATTTTAATTGATTTTCAAACACCCGAGAAAGGTGCTGAATTGTTGCGAATAGCTAATAGCTTTATCAAAAAACAAGACGAAAATTCACTTGTTTCTGCAATTCATGTGATGAAAAGTAGCGAAGTGCAACATTTCAATCTTGAGGATAGAGAAGCAGAAATTTTCGAGCCGATTATTGAGGTTTCCGAAGAGTTACACCAAGATGTAACAACCATGTTCAAAGTCTCTACAGATATGGTTTTTGAGACAATTGATGTTGCGCAAAAAGGTGATTACGATTTGATGTTGATGGGTGTAAGAAATTCTATTTATTCTGGTTCGTTGTTAGGAAATATTTTAGGATTTACGACAAAAATCATCGATCCAGATATTTTGATAGGTCAAGTTACTGGAAAAGAAAACATGTTTGATCATTCAATTTTCAACGAAAGAACGAAACAATTATTGAACAAATCAATTGTTCCTGTTGGAATTGTTTTGGACAAAAATTTCACAAAAGCTGAGAAAGTTTTTCTTCCTCTTTTCGGAAATAAAGATGCCGATTTACTGAAATACGCACAACGTTTAATCTCAAATAGCGAATCTCAAATTATTATTGTAGACGTGAGCGGTTACACAAAACGTCATTCAGAAGTAAAAGAAATTATTCGTAGTATCGAAAATATTGCTCCAAATCATATTAGCCTTTCGTACAAACAACAATTGGATAAAGAGTTTTTGGATGAAATGGATTTGATGATGATTAGTATGGAAAGTTGGAAAAACTTAATCGAAACAAAAAGTATTTGGATTTCCAATGTACCAACAACATTGATTATTTCGGAGTAAATCTTCTTCATTCAAGATTTATATATTCAATTACAAAAAATAAATCCAGCTTAAAAGCTGGATTTATTACTTTATATTATTCAAATCGATTAAACATCAATTTTTGCATAATGTGCATTCTTCTCGATAAATTCACGACGAGGCGGTACATCATCACCCATCAACATAGAGAACACGCGATCTGCTTCTGTAGCATTGTCAATCGTTACTTTACGCAACGTTCTGTGTTCTGGATTAAGAGTTGTATCCCATAATTGCTCTGCGTTCATTTCCCCAAGACCTTTGTATCGTTGAATTGTAACTCCTTTACCAGAACCATCTGTAGAAAATTCTGCAGTTAAACGTTCACGATCTTTTTCATCCCAAGCATATTCTGCTTTCGCTCCTTTTTTGATTAAATATAAAGGTGGCGTTGCAATGTAAATATGTCCTTGCTCAATCAATTCTTTCATGTAACGGAAGAAGAATGTCAAAATTAATGTCGCGATGTGAGAACCGTCGACATCGGCATCGGTCATAATCACAACTTTATGATAACGCAATTTCGAAATATTAAGCGCTTTCGAATCTTCTTCAGTTCCGATTGTTACACCTAAAGCTGTATATATATTTTTAATCTCTTCGTTATCCAAAACTTTGTGCGCCATCGCCTTTTCAACATTTAAGATTTTACCACGTAATGGTAAAATTGCTTGAAAATGACGATCACGACCTTGTTTTGCCGTTCCTCCGGCAGAATCTCCCTCGACTAAGAATAACTCAGATTCTTCTGGTTTACGAGAAGAACAATCCGCTAACTTCCCTGGCAATCCGCTTCCTCCCATTGGGTTTTTGCGTTGTACCATTTCACGAGCTTTCTTCGCTGCCTGACGAGCTTTTGCTGCTAAAATTACTTTATCAACAATTTGTTTTGCTTCTGTTGGATTTTCTTCTAAGAAATTCGTTAACATTTCTGCTACGATTTTATCAACCGCAGGAGAAACTTCAGAGTTTCCTAATTTCGTTTTCGTTTGTCCTTCAAATTGAGGCTCCATTACTTTTACCGAAATTACCGCTGTTAATCCTTCACGGAAATCATCACCAACGATTTCAACTTTTTCTTTTGCAAGATTAAAGTTTTCTTCTGCATATTTTTTCAATGTACGTGTCAACGCACGACGGAAACCAGATAAATGTGTTCCACCTTCATGTGTATTGATATTATTTACATACGAATGTACATTTTCGTTATACGATGTATTGTATCGCATTGCAACCTCAACTGGAATTCCATCACGTTCTCCTTCCATAAAGATTACTTTGTCCATGATAGATTCGCGGCTACCATCAATAAACTCAACAAATTCTTTTAATCCTTCTTCAGAATGAAAAGTTTCTGTAACAGGATTTCCTTCAGCATCTTTTTCGCGTTCATCAACCAATACAATATTGATTCCTTTGTTCAAGAAAGCTAACTCACGCAAACGATTTGCTAAAGTAGAATAGTTATATGTTTGTACTTCTTGGAAAATTGTATCATCAGGCGTAAAAGTTACTGTTGTACCACTTTTATCAGTCGTTCCAACTTCTTTTACATCGTACAAAGGTTTCCCTTTCGAATATTCCTGAATATATTGTTTTCCGTTCTTGAAAACTTCTGCCGATAAATGGTTAGAAAGTGCATTAACACACGAAACTCCAACACCGTGCAAACCTCCAGAAACTTTGTACGTATCTTTATCAAACTTACCACCTGCACCAATTTTCGTCATTACAACTTCTAATGCAGATTTTCCTTCTTTTTTATGTAAGTCGACAGGAATACCACGTCCGTTATCTTCGACACGAATCGAGTTTCCTTCTAAAATTGTTACCTTGATTGTATCACAGTATCCTGCTAAAGCTTCATCAATAGAGTTATCAACAACCTCGTAAACTAAGTGGTGTAATCCTCTAACTCCGACGTCTCCAATGTACATCGATGGACGAAGACGTACGTGCTCCATTCCTTCTAACGCTTGGATATTATCCGCCGTATATGTGTTATTACTCATAATATGTCTCTAACTTTTTAAAACAAACAAATATAGTGAATTTTGACGAGAAAACCTCTTAAAAAGAACTTAAAGTATTGGATAAAATAACGTTTTAAACATCATTTTTTGGATTAATTCAATAATTGTTAAAATAAAAAACCGAAATCAAATTGATTTCGGTTTTGAAGTATATAATTTCTATAAATTAAATATCTTTCTTTTCTAGGTAAACGACTTTTTTCGTTTCGAAAAAATCTTCGTCAAAAAAGTTTTGAATATCAAATAAAACTGCATTTGGAAAACCTGCTAATTCTTCTGTCAAATCGCCTCCTTTTAGGTATAACAAACCATTTGGAAAAGGATTAATCGCTTCTTTTTTGAATTTCCCGCGAATCCATTCCGCAAATCTTGGCATTGCTGTTACCGCACGAGAAACAACAAAATCATATTTATCTGTCAACTCTTCGGCACGCTTCTGTTCAGCTTTTACATTCGTCAAACCTAAACCATCAGCCACACCTTTTACAACCTTGATTTTTTTCCCGATAGAATCTACCAAATGAAACTGAACATTCGGAAACAAAATTGCCAACGGAATTCCTGGTAAACCTCCGCCAGTTCCTACATCCAGAACAGAAGAACCATCTGCAAACTCCATTACTTTTGCAATCGCTAACGAATGTAAAATATGATTCGTATAAATTTCGTCGATATCTTTTCGAGAAACAACATTGATTTGATCGTTCCATTCTTTGTACAAATCACCAACTTTCGAAAATTGCTCAATTTGTTTTTCCGTTAAGTCAGGAAAATATTTTAAAATTAAATCAATCATTGCTTAAATAATTTCTGAAACTCGCTGACAAACGTAATCTAACAACTTTGTATCGTCTTCTGTAAACGGATTAATTTTGTGCGAATCGATATCAATTTGACCAATATTTTCTCCATTTTTGAAAATTGGAACAACAATTTCAGCTTTCGTTTCTATTGAACAAGCCAAATAATTATCTTGTGCATAAACGTCTGGCACAACAAAAGTTTCGTTAGATTCTGCCACTTGCCCACAAATTCCTTTACCATAAGGAATTATTGTATGATCGGTAGCTGCACCAACATAAGGTCCAAGTTTTAGTTCATTTTTATCTCCATTCTTGAAATAAAATCCCACCCAATTATAGTATTCAACTTCGTCACTCAACAATTGACAAATCTTTTGTAATCTATCTTCCGTAGAAATTGCGCTATCAATTATGACATCCACGCGTTTATGTAAATCTTGCATTTTGTTACTTCTAAAAAAGCAAATTTATTGATTAATCATAACTTAATCAAAAGTTGACGTTTTTCATTTATATTTGTTCAAGATTTTTTAACCAAATGAAAGAATTTAAACCTTTATTGTTATTCCTTGCACGTTTTTTAGGAACTTACATTATTTTAAGTTTAGCTTATAAATTGTATTTGGATCAATATTTACCGCACAATACCCCTGATCCATTTACAAAATTAACATCTGATGTAACAGCTTTTGGTTTGAACAAATGTGGTTTTTTTACTTTTTCTAATATTGCAGAAAACCAACCTTGGATGCGTTTGGTAATGGACGGACAAGTCGCGTCTATTGTAAATGAAGGTTGTAATGCGATTTCTATTTTGATAATTTTCATAGCGTTTATCGTTGCTTTTTACACGAATTTCAAACAAACTTTTTTGTTTATTTTGTCTGGTTTAGCAATTCTTTTTGTGATGAATATTTCGAGAATTATGTTGTTAAATTATATTTTTAGATACCACGCAGAATATGGTAAAATGGCGCACGATTATCTATTCCCTGCAATTATTTATGGTTCAATCGTGATTCTTTGGATTGTTTGGATCAAATTTTTTGTAACAAAATACAATAAGCAAAATGCTAAATAAATATTTACGTTATGCAATTGCAGTTTTACTTGTTTTTGGATTGATATTAGTCCGAAAATTTGAAGATGTTTTATTTTATGATCCTTTCATAAAATACTTTCATTTTGTTGGTCATTCAAAATTCCCAGAAATTGATTTACCAAAATTGAGCGCTAGTTTGACAGTTCGTTATCTTATCAATACATTATTAACTGTATTAATTATTTGGTTTATTTTCTGGAAAAAAATTTACGTTAAATTCTCTATCATTATCATGATTATTGGATTAATCGTTCTTTTACCAATCTATAATTATTTGATTTCGACACAATTTTCATCAGGCGAAATGATTTTCTTTTATGTGAGAAGATTTCTCATTCAGCCTATGTTTTTATTGATTTTAGTTCCTTGTTTTTATTACCAAGAAATACAATATAAAAAAACGGTCGAAAATTAATTTTCGACCGTTTTTTTATTTTATCTAATTTATATTTTACAATAAACCTGATTCATCTTTTTCTTGTTGTGCATCCAATTTTGCTTGCTCTTTTGCAGCAGCTTCTTGTGCTTTTTGTTCTGCAACTTTACGTTTTTCTTCGTTTGCAATCTCTGCATTTGCTTTATTCACCGCTTTGTATTTATAAAGCCAGCCTAAAAATCCTCCCAAAATAAATCCGATACCAGCACCTCCAGTAATTCCTACCAAAAATTCTTTATCCGAAAATAATCTCGAAATATCCAAATTCGTAAAATAATACATTGCAATACTAATCGCAATCAACAAAAATCCAATAAAAGTAGAATAGGTCATCGTTATATGTTTTTAAAATAAATCTTGTAACATTCTTTGGCGAACAGCTTCGTACAAAATCGCTCCAGCCGCAACCGAAACATTCAATGAAGCAGTTTGTCCAGCCATAGGCAATTTAATAATTTTATCCGAAATTTTAATAATAGAATCCGAAACACCATCTTCCTCACTTCCCATCACAATAGCTGCAGGAACAGAGAAATCTGCATCATAAATAAATTCTGCTGATTTTTCAGAAGCACTAAAAATTGAGATTCCAGCCGATTGTAAATATTTAATAACATTCACTAAATTTCCTTCTTTACAAACCGGAATATTATACAACGCCCCTGTCGAAGTTTTGATCGCATCTGCATTTACAGAAGCCGAACCTTTTGCTGGAATAATAATCGCGTCAACACCAACACATTCTGCTGTACGAGCGATCGCACCAAAATTACGAACATCAGAAACACGATCTAAAATCAAAATAAAAGGCGTTTTTCCTTGTTCCCAAATTTGAGGTAATACATTTTCGATTGAATCAAATTCGATTGGAGAAACGAATGCGTAAACACCTTGATGATTTTTTCCAGTAAAACGATTTAGTTTTTCTAAAGGCACATAACTTACAGGAATTTCATATTCAGTGATTAATTTTCTCAATTCTGAAAAAATTTCTCCTTGTAAACCTTTTTGAATAAAAATTTTGTCGATTGTTTTCCCTGCTTCAATCGCTTCTATTACTGGTCTTAAACCAAAAATTCCTGCTTCGTTTTTCATAAGTGCAAAGATAAAAAAATTATACGTAACTATTTACCAATCCTTCTTCTCAATTGTTGCAAATAATTTGGAAAGCTCATATACAACATGCAACCAATGACAATTAGCGAAATCATTGAGATTAAATTTAGTTTGAGATGAATGATTTTTGACACAAAAACAACCACCAAAACAACATTAAATAAGGTTTGAAAATAAAAATGTTGCGCAATTTTTCGTCCAAAATCTGATTTGCTATATGAAGCAAAAAACATAAAAAGCACTAAAATTGTAAGAATTAAACTAATTTTCATTCTAAAAAAATTCACTAAATTTGAAAGGTTAAATATACTCAAAATGCAACAATATCACGATTTATGTAAAAAGGTTTTGGCAGAAGGCGCTTTTAAAGAAGACAGAACGGGAACGGGAACGAAAAGTATTTTTGGTTACCAAATGCGTTTCGATTTGTCGGAAGGTTTTCCTTTGGTGACGACTAAAAAATTACATTTAAAATCGATTATCTACGAATTGTTATGGTTTTTGAAAGGTGATACAAACATCAAATATTTAACAGATAACGGCGTTAGAATTTGGAACGAATGGGCCGACAAAAATGGCGATTTAGGTCCTGTTTATGGACATCAATGGCGTTCATGGGGAAAACCTGACGGAGAAGTTGTTGACCAAATTAAAGTTGCAATTAATCAAATAAAAAACAATCCTGATTCGCGTAGAATAATAGTTTCTGCTTGGAATGTTGGAGAATTAGATCAAATGGCTTTAGCGCCTTGTCACGCATTTTTTCAGTTTTATGTGAATGATGGAAAATTATCGTTGCAATTGTATCAACGTAGTGCAGATATTTTCTTAGGTGTTCCATTCAATATTGCGTCTTATGCATTATTACAAATGATAGTTGCGCAAGTTTGTGAGTTAAAAGTTGGCGATTTTGTACATACGTTTGGAGATGCGCACATTTACAAAAATCATTTTGAACAAGTTGAACTACAATTAACACGCGAACCTTTTCCTCTTCCAACAATGAAAATCAATCCGAATGTAAAGGATATTTTTGATTTTACATACGAAGATTTCGAATTAGAAAATTATCAAGCTCATCCTCACATCAAAGGAATTGTAGCAGTTTAATCATAAAAAAACACTTAAAGTCTCCAAATTGGAGGCTTTTTTTGTAACTTTTCGAGAAAATTATCAACCAATAGAAATAAATTTTTACGATGAAAAAACGAATCCTTTGGCTTTCATCAGCCTTTATTATATCAAGTCTTACTTATGCGCAAGTAATGACGCCACCGCCGAGTTATAACGAAAACCAAACGAACAAATTAGATATTTATCGTGCAGAAGCAGAACGAATTAATAATCTTGTTCATACCAAATTAGATCTTAAATTTGATTATGCAAAAGAGCACGTTTTGGGTGAAGCTTGGATTACGTTGAAACCGCATTTCTATGCAACAAACAAAGTTACGTTAGACGCAAAAGCAATGTTGATTAGCGAAGTTGCTTTGGTAAATGGTGCAACAAAAAAGAAATTAAATTATAAATATGATGATTTACAATTAGTCATCGATTTAGATAAAGAATACAAAAAAGATCAAGAATATACGCTTTACATCAAGTATACAGCGCGTCCGAACGAAGTAAAACAAGAAGGAAGTGCGGCGATAAACGATGCAAAAGGTGTTTATTTTATCAATGCAAAAGGTGATCGACCAAATTATCCTACTCAAATTTGGACACAAGGCGAAACAGAATCTTCTTCTTGTTGGTTCCCGACAATTGATAAAACAAATCAAAAAACTTCGCAAGAAATCACGTTAACATATCCTGATAAATATGTTTCATTATCAAATGGAACGATGAAATCTTCGAAGAAAAATTCAGATGGAACAAAAACTGATTATTGGAAATTCGATAAAAAACATGCACCATATTTATTCTTTTTCGGGATTGGAGATTACGCAGTCATCAATGATAAATGGAAAAATATCAATGTTGATTATTATGTAGAGCCAGAATATAAAGATGTTGCGAAGCAAATTTTTGGTAATACGCCAGAAATGATTCAGTTCTTTTCTGATAAATTAAACTATCCTTATCCTTGGGACAAATACGCGCAAATGACAGCTCGTGAATATGTTTCTGGAGCAATGGAAAATACAACAGCTTCTTTATTTCATGATGGTGTTCAGCAGAAAGCTGGTCAATTAGTCGATGAAAATACGGCTGAATATGTGATTGCGCACGAATTATTTCACCATTGGTTTGGAGATTTAGTTACGGCTGAAAGTTGGGGAAATTTAACAGTGAATGAATCGTTTGCTAATTATTCTGAATATTTATGGTTTGAATATAAATACGGAAAAGAGAAAGCGGATGAGCATCGTTACAACGAAATGTTTGGTTATAAACAAGGCGATGGACCAACGAAAAATTTGGTTCGAGTTCATTACAATTCTCGCGAAGACATGTTTGATGGTGTTTCGTACAACAAAGGTGGAATTATCTTACATATGTTGAGAAACTTCTTAGGAGATGATGCTTTCTTCAAAGGTTTGAACAAATATTTGAAAGATAATGAATACGGAAAAGCTGAATCTGCTCAATTACGATTGGCTTTGGAAGAAGTTTCTGGTCGTGACTTAAATTGGTTTTTCAATCAATGGTATTACGAAAATGGTCATCCAAAATTAACAGTTGTTTCAGATTATTCTTCAGCAAATAAAAAAATAAAAGTTGTTGTTCGTCAAGATGCTTCAAAATTATTTGAATTTCCTTTTGCGATTGATATTGTCGAAAATGGAAAAACAACGCGTCAACAAGTTTGGGTTCCAAAACAAGCCGAAACTGTTTTCGAATTTGCAGCAAACCAAAAACCTGATGTCGTTATTCCAAATGCGGATCAAGTTTTATTAGCAGATATCGACGATAAAAAACCTGTTGAAGATTTTATTGCGCAATACAAAGCTGGAAAAGGAAATTACACGACACGTTTATTAGCGATTGAAGCAATGGCAAATGCGCAAGCAACTAATCCAAAAGCGGCTGATGCCTTGGTTAATGCTTTAGATGATTCATTTGATGGATTAAGAATTTATGCGATTCATAAATTGGACACAAAATCAAAAACGATTGTTGATAAAGCTTCATCAAAATTAAAACAATTGGCTTCTAATGATCCTAAAACATTGGTTCAAGCGGCTGCTTTAAGTGCTTTGAATGATGCCAATATTTATGATGTAGCAATTTTCGAGAAAGCTTCAAAAAGCCCTTCATTTAGTGTTCAAGGAGCCTCGTTAACTGGAATCTTAAAAAATAATCCTTCAAAAATTAATGATTTAACAACTAATCTTGATAATGAAGTGATTAAAGGTTCACCAGATTTAGCAATGGCATTAGTTCCGACTTGGATCAAAAATAATCAATTGGATAAAGCTGCTTTAATTTCGGAATCTGCTGCGATGTATGAATTCGTAAAATTCCAAGATCCAGAAAAAGGAAAAATTGCTGAACAAGCTTTCAATTGGATTATGAACAATGACACACCAGATGCAACGGCTGAAATTGCTAAAACATATTCGCGTTATTATCCATATTTGAATGAACAAAATCCACAAGCAGGACAAGCTGTGAAAATGATGGCTGAAAAAGCATTGCAAGTAAAAACGAATGCTGCAAAAACAATTAAATCAGCAACTATTGCAAAACAAGTGGAGCAATTACAAGATGCTATAAATAAAATGAAATAATTCACTAAAATTATTATATTTGTTAAGCTATCCTTGCAAGAGGATAGCTTTTTTTACCTTATAACTTATGATAAACATTGTAGTAGCAAAAGCAAGCAACAACGTAATTGGTGCAAAAAATGATTTGATTTGGCATTTACCAAATGATCTGAAACATTTCAAAAGTATAACTTCTGGGCATCCTATTATTATGGGACGAAAAACGTTCGAATCATTGGGTAGACCTTTACCAAATCGTACCAATATTGTTGTGACAAGAGATCAGAATTGGAATACAGAAGGTATCGAAATTGCGTCTTCTTTACCAAAAGCAATAGAAGTTGCGAAAAAAATTGACGATGATATTTACATTATCGGTGGTGGAAATATTTACAAACAAGCGATGGAATTTACTGATATTTTGTACATCACAGAAGTTCATCACGAATTTGATGGAGACACTTATTTCCCAGAAATAGACTTGGACGAATGGGAAGAAGTAGAACGAGAAGATTTCAAAAAAGATGAAAAACATCCATATGCTTACTCGTTTGTGACGTATAAAAGAATAGATTAGAAACTTTCGTGCATAAAAAAAGCAAGAATTTTGATTCTTGCTTTTATATTTTTTACACCTTAATGTTTTACATCTTGTACTTCGTCTGGATTGTGTTTGTATTTGAACACAATTGCGAACAATACCGTAACAACTAATGCGTAGCCTGCGAAAATAAACCAAGAATGTCTCCATCCTTCTAGCTGCAATGTCAAATCAGTTTGACTATACACTAAATGATTCACGATGTATTGTGCAATTAACATTCCGATTGTTGCTCCAAAACCATTGGTCATCATCATAAAAACTCCTTGTGCAGAAGAACGAATTTCTTCGTTTGTTTCTTTGTCTACATACAACGAACCTGATACATTGAAAAAATCGAAAGCGATTCCGTAAACAATCATTGATAAGATAAACATCCAAACACCAGATCCTGGATCTCCTAATCCAAATAATCCGAAACGTAAGACCCAACCTACCATTGCCATCAACATCACGATTTTGATTCCGAATCGTTTTAGCACGAAAGGAATTAATAAAATACACAATGTTTCAGAAACTTGAGACAACGAAATTAAAGCATTTGCATTACTTGCTCCCCACGTATTGGCATAATCTGGAATATCCTTAAACGTTGTGATAAATGGATTTGCATATCCATTTGTAATTTGCAAAGAAACGCCTAAAAGCATTGAAAAGATAAAGAAAATTGCCATTTTTCTATCTTTAAATAATGCAAAAGCTTTTAAACCAAATGCATCAGAAATAGATTGTTTTTCAGAACTTTTGTTAACTGGGCAATTAGGTAATAAGAAACTGTATAAAAACAATATAACTCCTAAAAATCCAGATACAAAGAACTGATAATAATTGGATTGAAAACTTACGAATGTTGGATCACTTGAAAAGTTAAATCCAAAAACACCATCTTTAAATCCAGAGAAATTAACAAATAACATCGCTACAATAAAACCAACTGTTCCAAACGTTCTGATTGGAGGAAAGGATTTGATTGTGTCTAAATTATTTTGTTTTAAAATTGTGTAGGCTGTTGAGTTAGAAAGGGCGATTGTTGGCATAAAGAACGCCACACTAACCGAATAAAGTGCGAAGATTGTTGTAAAATCTACATCGTTTCCAGCTGTCATTCCGTAATAACCTGCTGCAAACATAAAAATCGCAGCTAATAAATGATTCAATCCCAACAAACGTTGTACAGGAATCCATCTATCCGCTACAATACCCATTATTGCGGGCATAAAAATCGACACAATACCTTGCATCGCGTAAAAAAGACCAATTTTTGGACCTAAGCCAACTGATCCTAAGTAATTTCCCATAGAGGTTAGGTATGCTCCCCATACCGCAAACTCAAGGAAACTCATGATTGTAAGTCTAAGCTTTACAGACATAATTATTTGAAATAGTTATTAGTTTCCCATGTTATCGATTTGATCACGAAGGCGAGCTGCCAATTCATAATCTTCATTCTTCACAGCTTTTTCCATCTCAGTTTCAAGTTCAGATTTTGTCCAACCTTCATATTCATTGATATCAGACAAATCATTTTCCAAACCAGCCAAGATATCCAAATCATCTTCAAAGTTATTTGCTGCGCGACGTATATTTTCTTCTTCTTCAATAACGTCCAAATGAATTCCAGCTTTTTCTACAACATTATCATAGGCATAGATAGGTGCATTGAAACGAACAGCCAACGCAATTGCATCAGAAGTTCTCGAATCAATTTCGGCACGTTGTCCATCATTATTTACAAAAATAATATTCGAATAGAAAACGCCATCTTCTAATTTATAAATATAAATAGAATCAACATTCAATTGAAATTCTTTTCCTAATGAAATAAACAAATCGTGTGTTAATGGACGAGGTGGATTAATATCTTTCTCTAAAGCTAATGCGATTGATTGTGCCTCAAAGCTCCCAATAATAATTGGCAACTTTCTTCCTCCTACATTTTCCTCTAGAATCAACGCATATGCGCCAGTCTGAGTTTGACTGTAAGATATTCCTTTAATATTTAATCTAATTAAATTGTCCATTTGGGCGTAAATCTATGAAAAACTGATGAATATTTAATCTTTTTTTAATGAATAAAAAAAATCCGAACCACCTAAATGATTCGGATTGAATTTATAAGCTTAAAATGATTAAGCTTGACCTTTATATTTTTTTAACTCTTCAGTTAATTTAGGAACAATCTCAAAAGCATCTCCTACGATTCCGTAATCTGCTGCTTTGAAGAAAGGCGCTTCTGGATCATTGTTGATCACAACAATTGTTTTAGATCCGTTAACTCCAGCTAAGTGCTGAATAGCTCCTGAAATACCAACTGCGATGTATAAATTTGGCGCAATTGCTTTTCCTGTTTGTCCTACGTGCTCAGCATGAGGTCTCCAACCGATATCAGCAACTGGTTTAGATGATGCTGTAGCAGCTCCTAAAACTTTTGCTAAATCTTCGATCATTCCCCAGTTTTCAGGACCTTTCATTCCACGACCTGCAGAAACTACGATATCAGCTTCTTTCAAATCGATTTTATCAGAAGAAGCCATTTCTGTTGAAACAACTTTTACTTTAGCATCTGCATCAGAAACTGATACTGAAGCTGATTCTTCTGAACCTGAAACTGCATTTTCTTTTGCTCCGAATGCGTTTTGTAAAACTGTAACTACAACTTTTCCTGAAACTGCAACAGTCTCTACTCCTTTCCCTGAGAATGCTTTACGTGCAACTGTGAATGGAGAAACTGCTGTTGGAGCTTTTTCTACATTTGTTACTAAAGATGCTCCTGTTTTGTATGCTAAAACTGGTGCTATAGTCGCTCCTTCGTTTGTTGATGGTAAAACTACAACATCTCCTTGAGCAACTTCAGCCAAAGCTTTTGCGTAAGAATTTGCATCAAATTTTACTAAAGCTGCATTCTCAACTTTAACTACTTTAGATGCTCCATATTTATATAATTCGTCAGCAGCAGCATTTCCAAAAACGATTGCTGTAACAGTATCTCCAGCAACATCAGCTGTAGCTTTTGCATAAGAAACTGCTTCTAATCCTGCTTTTTTATATTTTCCGTCGTGTGACTCTGCGTATACAAAAATTGCCATTTTTTAATTTCTTTTTAGGTGAATAATTAGATTACTTTAGCTTCTTCGTGTAATAATCTTACCAATTCTGCTACATTGTCTTTGTCGATTAATGTTACATTACCTCTTTCAGCAGGTTTTACATAACCAACAACTTCAACTTTAGTTTCTGTTGCTTCTGGTGCAACAACTGTGATTTGTTTTGTACGCGCTTGCATAATTCCACGCATGTTAGGAATTCTTAATGCAGCTTCGTCAACCAATCCTTTTTGTCCTGCGATAACAGCTGGTAAAGCAACTTCTACAGTTTCTTTTCCTCCATCAATTTCGCGAACAGCTTTTGCAGAAGAACCTTCTACATCAAGACCGATACATCCGTTTACAAAACCATAATCTAACATTGCTGCAACTAATCCTGGTACAGAACCTCCATTATAATCAATTGATTCTTTTCCTGTCAATACTAAATCGAAACCACCATCTTTAGCAGCTTTTGCGATTTGTGTAGCAACAAAGAAATCATCACGAGCATCAGCATCAATACGAATTCCATCATTCGCACCAATTGCTAAAGCTTTACGCATAACTGGATCTACAGTTGCATCTCCAACAGTTAAAATTGTAACAGTAGCGCCTTGTTTTTCTTGTAACTCTACTGCTTTGTTTAAACTAAATTCGTCGTGCGGGTTAATAACGAACTGAACGCCATTTTTGTCAAATGATTTTCCGTCAGCTGTGAAGTTGATTTTTGCTGTAGTATCTGGTACACTACTAATACAAACTAATATCTTCATAATTTTGTGTTTACTCTTTCTTTTATGTAAAAATAACTAATTTATTTTATTATGCAAGCATAACATTGTTAATTCTTTACTAAGTCGTTACTTTTCGCTTTCAATTGTTTTTTATAAACTGAATTTGAAACCAATACACTTAGTTCGTACAATAACCAAAGAGGAATTGTAACTAAAATCATACTGTACACATCGTTTGGTGTAATTGCAGCTGCAATCACTAATACAACGATAAATGCGTGTTTACGGTATTCTTTCAAGAATTTTGGTGTTAAGATTCCAATACTCGTTAAGAAGTAAACGAAAACTGGCATCAAAAACATAACTCCCATCGATAATAATAATTGAACAAATAAATCGATATAACTTGGCAATGTCCATGTATTTCCTACACCAAAAGGATCGTAAGTAAATAAGAATTGCGTACATAATGGTAGCAGCATATAGTAGCTAAATAGTACTCCTGTCACAAAGAAAAACGAAACAGCAAAGATGGTAAATCCTGCATACTTTCGTTCAGCTTCTTTTAAGGCTGGTTTTACAAATCGCCAAATTTCAAAAATAATATAAGGAATTGCGATAATTACGCCACACACAATTACTGCAAAAAACTGTGAAGTAATCTGTCCTGATGGATTAAGATTGGTCAATTCTTTCGAAATGTCAAATGATTCAGTATAAATTTTTCCGAAACCTGTTAATTCACCAAATTGATTAAAAATATCAAACGTAGGAAAAGTTGATTTTAGTGGAGCCATAATTACATGTTCCACCAATTCGTCCCAATAAATAGCGACTGCAATAGATGTAATCACAATTGATAAAATAGAACGAACCAAATGTCCTCTCAACTCACCAATATGAGCCAAAAATGACATACTCGATTTTGTATTATCTGCCATACGCTTATTCGATTCCTTCGTTTAAAATTGAGTGAATATCCAAAATTCCATAATAATGATTTTCTTCATCAACCACCACCAATTGTCCAATACTGTTGTGACGAAGAATCGCTAAAGCTTCTCTTGCTTTTTCAGTTTTTTGAATTGTTTTCGGATTCATTGAAGCAATATTTTTCGCTGTTAAATGCGCAAAAGTTTCATTATTTAATAACATTCGGCGCAAATCTCCGTCTGTTATCACACCAACAATTTTATCATGATCAATCACAACTGTAATTCCATGACGACCTGATGTTAATGAATTAATCACTTCTGTAATCGAAGAATCTGGATGTACAAAAGGTTTTCTTTCTGGATCGACAATATTTTCAACTGTCCACAATAATCGTTTCCCTAATGCTCCACCTGGATGATATTTTGCAAAATCGTTTTGTGTAAATGCTCTCAATTTCATCAAAGCAACTGCCAAAGCATCACCCATTACTAATTGAGCTGTTGTAGAAGTTGTTGGTGCCAAATTTACTGGACAAGCTTCTTTATCAATATTAACATCCAAAACAATGTCTGAATTTTTTGCTAATTCTGATTTCAAATTTGATGTCAATCCAATCAAAACCGAAGCATATTGTTTAAGAATCGGAGCCAAGTAAGTAATCTCTGGCGTATTTCCACTTTTCGAGATGCAAATCACTACATCTTCTGGTCTTACAAGACCCAAATCGCCATGAATGGCTTCCGTCGCATGCAAAAATTGACTTGGAGTTCCGGTAGAATTTAACGTTGCTACAATTTTATTTGCAATATGTGCACTCTTTCCTACTCCAACAACTACCAACTTTCCTTTCGTGTTATATATCGCATTTACCGCATCAACAAAAGACTCGCTAATACGAGAAGCTATTGCTTCCAGCGCTTGAATTTCTTCTCGAAAAACACCTTGCGCTATTTGTATTAATTCTGAATTTCCCACAATAAAATTTCTATTGTCTATTTTTAAAATTTTTCGTACTTTTACTCTCCTTTTTTATTTACACTCAATTATATATAAATCATATAAAATTTATGTGTATATTTAAGAGTTATCAAATATAGGAACTATTTAATTTATAATATTAATTTTAGTCTTTTGTGTAGATGGAAGCCACTTCGAAAAACTTAACATCTTACCTAAAAAAATATTTTGGTTTCGACCAATTTAAAGGACAGCAGCACGAAATCATTACAAGCTTACTAAATAAAGAAGATGTATTTGTTTTGATGCCAACTGGAGGAGGTAAGTCTTTATGTTATCAATTACCGGCATTAATGTCAGATGGAGTTGCGATTATTGTATCCCCTTTAATCGCGCTGATGAAGAATCAAGTAGACGCTATACGTGGAATTTCTGAAAATGATGGAATTGCCCACGTATTAAACTCATCTTTAAATAAGTCAGAAACAAAAACAGTTATGACAGATATTAAAGATGGAGTAACTAAAATGTTGTACGTTGCGCCCGAATCTTTGACAAAAGAAGAATACATCGATTTCTTTAAATCGGTGAAAATTTCTTTTTTTGCGATTGATGAAGCGCACTGTATTTCTGAATGGGGACACGATTTTCGACCAGAATATCGTAATCTAAAAGCGATTATCAACAAAATTGGTGATGCGCCAATTATTGCTTTAACAGCAACAGCAACACCAAAAGTACAAGAAGATATTCAGAAAACTTTGGGAATGCAAAGCGCCAAAGTTTTTAAAGATTCTTTTAATCGTACGAATTTATTTTACGAAATCCGTCCAAAGGTTGATCAAGACAAACAAATCATCAAATTTATCAAACAAAACGATGGTAAATCTGGTGTGATTTATTGCTTGAGTCGAAAAAAAGTTGAAGAAATTACCCAACTTTTACAAGTAAACGGAATCAACGCTATTCCTTACCATGCAGGTTTAGACGCCAAAACACGTAGTAAACATCAAGATATGTTTTTGATGGAAGATGCAAGTGTCGTGGTCGCTACAATTGCTTTCGGAATGGGAATTGACAAGCCTGATGTACGTTTTGTGATGCATTACGATATGCCAAAATCGTTAGAAAGTTATTACCAAGAAACTGGTCGTGCAGGTCGCGACGGCGGTGAAGGTATTTGTATTGCTTTCTATGATTATAAAGATATCGAAAAGTTAGAAAAATTCTTAGCAAGTAAACCTGTTGCAGAACGCGAAGTTGGAATGCAATTACTTTCTGAGGTTGTGGCGTATGCCGAAACTTCGATGTCGCGTCGTAAATTTTTGTTACATTATTTTGGAGAAGAATTTGACGACAAAAACGGTGAAGGTGCAAATATGGACGACAATATGCGCAATCCTAAAAAAATGATTGAAGCAAAAGATGATGCCGTAATTGCCTTAAATGTTGTTCAGAAAACAAATCAAAAATTAAAATTAAATGATGTTGTAAATGTTATCGTTGGTAAAGAAACTTCGATTACAAAATCATATAATTTGAGCTCTGAAGATTTCTTCGGAATTGGAAAAGCAAAAGAAGATTATTATTGGAAATCTATTTTACGTCAATTAATTGTTCGTAATTTATTAGAGAAAGAAATCGAATCGTATGGTGTTTTAAAAATTACCAAAGCAGGAAAAGATTTCATTAGTAAACCAACTTCTTTTGAAATTGCCGAAGATATTGATTTCAAAAAATTATTATCAGAAGGTAGTTTTGATAAAGAAGAAACGTCTTCTGCTCCTATTGCTTTTGATGATGTTTTGTTGAAACAATTGAAAGATTTACGTAAAAAAATCTCTAAAAAACATCAAATTCCACCTTTTGCAGTTTTCCAAGATTCGAGTTTAGATGATATGACAATGCAATATCCAACAACCGTTAAGGAGTTAACAAATGTGTTTGGAGTTGGAGAAGGAAAAGCTCAAAAATTTGGGAAAGAATTTGTAGATTTTATTGCGCAATATGTAAAAGACAACGACATTATTCGCCCAGAAGATATGGTGATTAAACAAGTTGCGGATAAATCGAGTCACAAAGTTTATATCATTCAATCGACAGACAGAAAGTTAAATCTTGAAGATGTTGCGGAAGCAAAAAATATGACGATGAGCGATTTGCTTTCAGAAATGGAAAGTATCGTTTATCAAGGAACAAAATTGAATATCAATTATTACATTGACGAAGTTTTGGACGAAGACCAACAAGAGGAAATTTATGAATTCTTAATGGACGCAGATTCTGACTCAATGTCATCATTGTTAGATGAATTTGGTGACGATTATGATGAAGAAGAATTACGTTTGATGCGTATCAAATTCATCAGTGAAGTCGCAAATTAAACCATACAAAAAATAAACTTTCAGCCCAAGGAATGCTTATCTTTGGGCTTAATTATTACAAGAAAAATGAACAATAAAGCAATATTAATGATTTTGGACGGATGGGGAATTGGACCAAACCCTGCTGTTTCTGCAATCGCGCAAGCAAATACACCTTTTATAGATAGCTGTTTCGAAAAATTTCCACATTCTACGTTGGATACGTTTGGTTTAGCCGTTGGTTTACCAGAAGGACAAATGGGGAATTCGGAAGTTGGACATATGAATTTAGGTGCTGGACGCGTGGTTTTCCAAAACTTAGTTCGAATCAATATGGCAGTTGAAAACGGAACATTACAAAACGAACCAATCTTAAAAGATGCTTTTCAATATGCTTTAGAGAATAACAAAAAAGTACATTTCATCGGTTTAGTTTCTGATGGTGGTGTACACTCGCATATCAATCATTTGAAAGGTTTGTTGGATGCAGCAAATCAATCAGGTTTGCAACAAAATGTTTTTGTACATGCTTTCACAGATGGTCGTGATACCGATCCAAAATCTGGTGAAGGATTTATCACAGAATTGATGAATCACATGACAAAATCAACAGGAGAAATTGCTTCGATAACTGGTCGTTATTATGCAATGGATCGTGATAAACGTTGGGAACGTGTGAAATTAGCATACGATGCAATGGTAAATGCAGTTGGTGAAACAACAACAAATCCATTAGAAGCAATTCGTGCATCTTATAATGAAGGCGTGACAGATGAATTCATCAAACCGATTATTGTAACGGATGAAAATGGTCAGCCAAAAGCTAAAATCGAGAATGATGATGTCGTGATTTGTTTCAATTTCAGAACTGATCGTGGACGTGAAATTACAGAAGTTTTAACACAACATGATTTCCCAGAATTTGGAATGCATAAATTAAATCTAAAATATATCACATTAACAGAATATGATGCTACATATACTGGAGTTGCGGTAATTTTTGATGAGAAAAACATTGTGAATACATTAGGAGAAGTTATTGCAAATGCTGGTCGCAAGCAAATTCGTATTGCTGAAACTGAAAAATATCCGCACGTAACATTTTTCTTCAATGGTGGTCGCGAAGAGCCTTTCGTTGGTGAATCTCGTATTTTATGTGCTTCGCCAAGAGATGTTGCGACTTACGATTTGAAACCAGAAATGGCAGCTTACGATATTACAAATGCTATTGTTCCTGAAATTGAAAAAGAATCAGCTGATTTTATTTGTTTAAATTTCGCAAACACGGATATGGTTGGTCATACAGGTGTAATGTCTGCGGCGATAAAAGCTGCTGAAGTGGTAGATTCTTGTGCAGAAAAAATTGTAAATGCGGCTTTAGAACATGGCTACAATGTGGTGATTTTGGCCGATCACGGAAATTCAGATTTTATGATGAATGAAGACGGATCTCCTAATACGCAACACACAACGAACCCTGTTCCATTTATTTTGGCTCAGAAAGATATCGAATGGAATGTTGAGCATGGTAAACTTGGAGATATTGCGCCAACTATCTTAACTTTGATGGGAATTGAAATTCCAACCGAAATGACTGGAAATATTATTGTTCAGAAAAAATAACCTAAATAACTTTAAAATACTTACAAACATGATTAATAAAATTATTGCTGTTGACTTTGATGGAACTGTAGTAGATGATAAATATCCAGAAATTGGAAAAGCTAAAATCTTCGCTTTCGAAACATTGAAACAATTACAAAATGATGGATATCGCCTTACTTTATGGACTTATCGTAGTGGTAAATATTTAGACGAAGCAGTTGAGTTTTGTAAACAAAACGGTATTGAGTTTTATGCCATCAACAATAGTTTTGACGGAGAAGATTTTGACAAAAATACACAAAGTCGAAAAATAAATGCCGATATCTTTATCGACGACAGAAATTTAGGAGGTTTCCCAGGTTGGAGTGACGTTTATCAAATCATTACAAAAAAGATTGAATTAAGTGTTCACGCAAACGGACAAAAAGCTCCTGAGAAGAAAAAGAAAAGAGGATTTTTCGGATTATGATACATTTAAAAAGTAAAGAAGAATTAGAACTAATGTACCTAAGTGCTCAATTGGTTTCAAAAACCTTGGGTATGTTAGCCAAAGAAGTAGTGCCTGGTGTTACAACCAATCATTTAGATAAATTAGGAGGCGAATTTATTCGCGACAATGGTGGATATCCTGCGTTTTTAGGAATGTACGATTTCCCTAAAAACCTTTGTATCTCTCCAAATCAACAAGTTGTTCATGGAATTCCAAACGACGAACCGCTTAACGAAGGAGATATTGTTTCGGTAGATTGTGGTGTTTATATGAATGATTTTTATGGTGATCATGCTTATACATTTGCAGTTGGTGAAGTAGATGCTGAAACCGAAAAATTATTACGCATTACGAAAGAATCGATGTTCAAAGGAATTGAACAAATGAAAAAAGGTAATCGTGTAGGTGATATCGGTTTTGCAATTCAACAATATTGTGAAAAAGAAGGTTACGGAATCGTTCGTGAATTAGTTGGACACGGATTAGGTCGTAAAATGCACGAAGAACCACAAGTTCCGAATTATGGACGTCGTGGATCTGGTAAAAAAATTGAAGAAGGAATGGTGTTAGCTATCGAACCAATGGTAAATATGGGAACTGAAAAAGTTTTCTTTCATCCAGATGGTTGGACAGTTACAACGCGCGATGATAAATATTCGGCTCACTTCGAACATGATGTTTGTGTGGTAGATGGCGAACCAAAATTATTGTCAACTTATCAGTTTATTTACGATGCGTTAGGTATCGAATCTGATGAAGAAAAACCATTTTTATTCAAACCCTAAAAAACTTTTGTGAAAAAGCTTTTAAAAAAAATCATGAATATTCTACCTCGTCCATTGTTGATTCAAGGTAGTTATATCGTTCGTCCAGTTTTAGTTTGGTTTATGAAAGGTAATCGTTTTGTAGATCCAATTGATGGACAAGGTTATTACAGTTTGTTGCCTTATGGTTACGAAAAACAGCGTGATAATGTACTTTCACCTGGAACTTTTTCGTTAGAAAGACATCGTTTGATGTGGTTGTACCTAAAAAATGAAACGTCTTTTTTTACCGAAAAAGCAAAAGTTTTGCATATTGCGCCAGAACAATCTTTTATCAAGCGTTTTCGTGCGATGAAGAACTTAGAATACATCACAAGTGATATCGAATCGCCTTTGGCAGATGTAAAAGCAGATATTTGCGATTTACCTTTTGGTGATGATACATTTGACATTGTTTTTTGTAATCACGTTTTGGAACATATTCCTGACGATCACAAAGCGATGAGCGAATTATTTCGTGTCATGAAACCTGGAGGTTGGGGAATTTTGCAAGTTCCGATTTCATATCAACGAGATGTGACGTACGAAGATCCAACGGTTACAACAAAAGAAGAACGTAAAGAAAAATTTGGACAATATGATCACGTTCGTGTTTATGGTTTAGATTATTACAAACGTTTGGAAGACGTAGGTTTTATCGTCGAAAAAGTAGATTACACAAAACAAATTCCTTCGGAAGATGTTCAAAAATATTGTTTAGAAAAAGGTGAAATTTTACCTGTGGTTCGTAAACCAAAAGCTGAATAAAATATAAAATCCAAGAAATAATTTTCTTGGATTTTTTTATTTAAAACTTCTACGAATATCCATTTTCTCATTCACCGATTTATTAAATTCAGCGAAAGGTTGCGTACTGAAATCTTTAACTTCAAGGTTCATTTTTACATTAACATTATGATTACTTCCATCACCTCCTTTGTAATCTGTACTCCAATTGCGCATTAATTCTTTCAAAATATATTTCCCTTGATAAGGTCTATATCTGTAATAGGTATTAACAAAATTCACAGTTTGTTGACTCTTTTTTATTTCAATTCCTTCTGCATCTACTTTATATTCTACAATAGCAAAAGAATCCTTTGCCACCAAAAACCGATGAAACGAATTATTATCCAAATAAAATTCATACATCAACTCATCTCCATATTTTGTTAAGTTGACTTTTGAAGGTTTATATTTTTTATAATATTTCAGATAATCATTTACGAATTCTTTCAAAGAAACCATACCTAAAATGGGTAATAAATTTATTTTATATCCATAATTTGGCTCATTAATTATTCGTTCTTTAACCTGATTATTAGATTTTATACTCAAATTATCTTTCTTAAAACGAAGCTGCAAATCTAAATCAATGAAATCTCTTTTCGTAGAATCTACAATTTCATCAATTATAAAATTTACTTTATAAAAATGTTGTTCTGTATTGAAGTTTTTATCATAATTATCAATCACTTTCTGCAAAATATCTTCTGCTTTTAGGTTTGTGACAAAAGCTTCTTTTAGCTCAACTTCAGATACTTTTTCGAGTTTGATACTGAGTTCAGATTTTAGTTCTGAAACTTTAATTATTGCATCTTGATAATCTTTTTTCGAAACAATTAATTCATCTGTTTGCAAAACATTACTCAAATCAATAATCGCTTTTCCTTGCTGATCCGAAACAAAATTCTTCGTCGAATTCTTGAAATAAATATCCGCATCATCTAACGGTAAATTATCCGACAAATCTGCGATTGTTATATTTACAATTTGTGCGTTCACCGAAACTGCAAATAATACAAAAAGGTAAAATAGTTTAGTCATATGTTATTTAATTTTTAATAGTAATTCTACATTGATATAAGGAGATATTTTTAAAGGCATTTTATCCCATTCTTTATAATTTCGTCGTAAATATCCGTTTCTTCCAAGAAATCCTGCGCTCAACCAAACTGCTTCTTCCAATTCATTGTAAATTTCGACTGCAACATAAAAAGTTCCATTCACCATAATATTCTTATCTTTTAAATGTATTGTGTATACATTATTAGTTAAATCTTCTTCATTAATCTCGAACATCAAGTCTTGTTTCGAAATAATATTATTTGGATGCCCATCTTTTTCATCATAAATAGTTAACCTAAAAGCAGTGCGTTCGTACTTTGGTAATTTCGTAAATTCAATATTTACTTTATCTATCTTAGCAATATTTCGTGCGTTAAGCCTTACAGCAACTTCTCTAATCCGATTTTCATCTGTTACAGGAAGAAAATCTACATGAATAGTAGCGCCAGAATTTCCTGTATTTACTTTTTTTGTGAATTTAGAAACAATCGCAACTTCATTCAGTTGAATAATTTGAGGAATTAAAAAAATTTTAAAATTGTCACGTTCAATCTCATCAAGATTAATCTTTCTTAATTCAAAACCTTGTGCGTCTACAATAATCTGTTTTGTATGTTCTGTCTTCTGAAAAGAAAAATTTCCTACACTATCTGTAATAGTTAAATAATTATTATCATCAGCAAAAATTGATATATAAGACAATCCTTCATTCGTTTCTTTGGATAATATTTTTCCTTGAATAATTTGCGCATTTACCGAAATAGCAAAAAGTATAAAAAGATAGAATATTCTCATTAGCTTATTTTTCTAAATTATTATTCAAAAACTTTTCTAATTCACTTGTTGAAATATCTCTAAAAATAATTTTCCCATTTTGGTCAACTAAAAAATTGGTTGGAAAAGATGTTATTTGATTTTTTGAGGTGAATTCTCTGTTTTCGTCTAATAAATTAACCCAAGGCAATTCATACTTTTTAATTGTATTTTTCCAATTCGGAATATATTTTGTCGCTTCAGCTGAAATTGCAACAATCTCAAAACCTTTTGAATTATATTTTTGATAAACTTCTTTCAAATCTGGAAAAGAAACTAAACAAGGCTTGCATGAATGAAACCAAAAATCGATTAATGTATATTTTGTTTTATAATTTATCTGAGCAGATTTTCCTGATTGATCCTTTAAATTTTTAATTTCAGGAAAAGTTCTCCCTTGCCCAAATATTTTATTTTCTTCAATATTACTGATCAATTTCTTAAATGGAAAAGATTGTTTTACAGAAGCATCAAACTGATTTAAGATATTTTCGTAAGGATATTCTTTATAACGTTCATACTTTTCAACAATTTTCCAAAAAGCAATAACAGAACCCGGATTAGACTTCACATATTTATCCAATAACTCAATTTCATGCATCCAAACTTTATTGTACCATTTATTTATCGAATCGTTTACCTCTTTGGGAAATTCAAATTTATATTTCAAAAACATTTGACCATAATATTCATTAAAAGCATCTTCTTCTATTTTATAATCTTTGAAAAATTCATTGTACTTCACTTTCTCTGGTAAATCATTCAGTATTTCACTTCTAAAATCATTTAAATTCAGATTCAAATTTTTATTTTTTAAAAAGAATGTTCGAGAAAGTTGAAACACATTTTCTTCCTCTTGATAGCTTAAAGTATAGGGATAATAAAAAGTCGTTTTATCTATATGAAAAGTATTTTTATCTGCTGTATTTTCAATAGAATCATATACAGGATTTTCGTAATATGCTCTTATATATTGAGGTAATAATTCTAAAACGGTATTTTCGGGTAACTCTTCTACCTTAACTGTAACATTGATTTTTTGCGCATTCACACAAATTGCAAAAAAGATAAATAAGTAAACTAGTTTTTTCATATAGTTTTAAAATGATTTACGATAAAGATATATTTTAAAACTGTTAAGAATTTGTGAATCATGAAGTTTTAAATATATTTTAACAAAAAAACGCCACTCTTCGAGTGGCGTTTATAAAATATTGTAACAGTTAAAATTTTAGTGCGCTTCTAACCAATTTGCTCCTACTCCGACTTCTGCAATTAACGGAACATCCATTTGCATTGCCGCTTCCATAGTCGATTTGATTAATTCAGAAACTTTTTCTACCTCATCTTTTGGAGCATCAAAAATTAACTCATCATGTACTTGCAAAATCATTTTGGTTTGATAATTTTTCTTCAATTCTTTCTGAATTTGAATCATTGCCATTTTAACGATATCTGCCGCAGTTCCCTGTATTGGCGCATTCACTGCATTTCGCTCTGCATGCGAACGAACAACTGCATTTCTCGAATTGATATCTTTCAAATAACGACGACGCCCCATCAACGTTTCTACAAAACCTTGATCACGAGCAATCTCAACTTGTTTTTCGATATATGCTTTCAACGTTGGGTAAGTTTCATAATACGCATCAATCAATGCTTTGGCTTCTTTACGAGAAATATTCGCTTGATCTGCCAAACCGAAAGCCGAAACACCATAAATAATTCCGAAATTCACCGTTTTTGCCTGACTACGTTGTTCACGCGTCACCTCATCCAACGCCACATTAAAAACTTTTGCGGCAGTAGAAGCATGAATATCTTCTCCATGTTTGAAAGCCTCTACCATTGCAGGATCTTGTGACATTTGCGCAATCAAACGCAATTCAATTTGCGAATAATCGGCAGAAATAATCACATGATTTTCATCTCGTGCAACAAAGGCTTTACGAATCTGCTGACCTTCTTCTGAACGAATTGGAATGTTTTGTAAATTCGGATTTACAGAAGACAAACGTCCCGTTGCAGCAACCGTTTGCGCGTATGTTGTATGCACGCGACCAGTTTTTGGATTCACCAATTCTGGCAACGCATCAATATAAGTCGATTTTAATTTTTGTAATTGACGGTACTCTAAAATATCATTGATAATTGGATGTTTATCTTTCAATTTCGATAAAATTTCTTCTCCTGTTGCGTACTGACCTGTTTTGGTTTTCTTCGCTTTTGGATCTAATTGTAATTTATCAAATAAGATTTCTCCCAATTGTTTTGGCGAGTTAAGATTGAATTCTTCTCCAGCATCTTCCTGAATTTTTGCTTCCAATTCTCTTAATTTCGCTTCGTGTTTAACTGAAAGTTCTTTCAAGAACGGAACATCCAAATTAACACCTTCCAATTCCATATCAGCCAAAACTTGCATCAATGGCATTTCAAGATCAGTGAATAATTTGTGTGTATTTGCTTTGATTAATTCTGGTTCGAAAAGATTTTTCAATTGATTTGTAATATCAGAATCTTCTACTCCATATTCAGTTTGCTCCATCAACGGAACATCACGGAAATTCTTTTGATTCTTTCCTTTTTTTCCAATCAAACTTTCGATTGAAACTGGTTGATAGCTCAAATATGTTTCTGACAACACATCCATATTGTGACGCATATCTGGATTAATCAAATAATGCGCAATCATCGTATCAAAATTCTGACCTAAAACAACAATGTCATATTTGTTTAAAACTTTAATATCATATTTTAGATTTTGACCAATTTTCGAAATTGATTCATCTTCAAAAAATGGTTTAAATTCGTTGATAATTGCTTTTGTTTCCTCGAAATCAGTTGAAAAAGGAACATAATAACCTTTTCCTTTTTCCCAAGAAAATGAAATTCCAACCAATTCAGCTTCTAAAGCATCCAAAGAAGTTGTTTCCGTATCGAACGTCACTTCTTTTTGTTTTAGAATATTTCGTAATAAAATTTCTCTACCTTTTTTCGTATCGATTAATTGATATAAATGATTCGTTGTTGAAATATCTGTAAAAGCTGAATTTTGTGGAACGATTTCTTCATCAGACGTAAAATCGAACAATGATTGTTGAGCCATTTGCACTTGATTCGAAGAAATCTGACTTGCCGCAGAAATTTCTTCTTGCGCTTCTTTGATAATTCCCGAAACATCCAAACCATAAATTCTGTAAACCGTTTCTAACATACGACGGAATTCTAACTCCGTGAAAAGTTCAGTAACTTTTTCTATATCTGGCGGGCAAACCGTTAAATCTTCTTCATCAAATTCTACAGGAACATCTGTAATAATCGTTGCTAATTTCTTCGAAAGAATTCCAAGCTCTTTATTCTCTTCAATCTTTTCTTTAGCTTTCCCTTTCAGCTTATCTGTATTCGCTAAAAGGTTTTCCAATGATCCAAATTCTTTCAAATATTTACTTGCCGTTTTTGCTCCAACACCTGGTAAACCTGGAATATTATCCACAGCATCACCCATCATTCCAAGGTAATCGATAACTTGAATTGGATCGTCGATTTCAAATTTTTCTTTTACTTCTTCAATTCCCCAAATCTCAACACCTTTTCCATTTGCAGCAGGACGATACATTTTAATTTTTTCCGTTACCAATTGCGCAAAATCCTTATCGGGTGTCACCATATAAGTTGTATAACCAGCTTTCTCTGCTTTCTGTGCTAATGTTCCGATCACATCATCTGCTTCGTAACCTTCGGCGAAAAGTACTGGAATTTTTAACGCTCGTAAAATATCTTGAATATACGGAACGCCTTGACGAATGGCTTCTGGCGTTTCATCACGATTTGCTTTATATTCAGGATAATCTACCGTACGAACTGTTGCTTGACCAACATCAAAAACAACCGCCAAATGCGTTGGTTGTTCACGTCGAATGACATCGAACAAGGAATTCGTAAATCCCATAATTGCCGATGTATTGAAACCTTTTGAGTTGATTCGTGGATTTTTGATAAATGCATAATATCCTCTAAAAATTAAGGCATAAGCATCTAACAAAAAAAGTTTTTTATCTAATTGATTCATTTAATAAGTTTTAAGTATTACGCTAAACGTTTTACGCTAAACGATAATAACAAAATTGTGACGTAGAACTTATAACGTACCACGTAAAACTAAAATTTAATATTCTGGTGCTAATTCAACAACCAATCCATCCATTTCATCCGAAAGATGTAACTGACAACCTAAACGTGAATTATCTTTCACATTAAATGCCTCTGCTAACATTGCATCTTCATCAGGCGTCATTTCTGGTAATTGAATTTCTGGAGTCAACACATAACATTGACAAGAGGCACACATCGCCATTCCACCACAAATACCAATGGTTCCTTCTGGTGCTAATTCGTAGGCGCGCACAAGCTCCATGATATTCATATTCATATCAGTAGGCGCGTCAACTTCATGCGAAACACCTTCTCTATCTATAATTGTAATTTTAATATCTGCCATAATACTTTTTCAAGTTACACAAAAATACGGATTGTTTACTTTCAAAAAAAGAATATGCCTCATTGGATTATATTTAATACTAATTTTAAATAAGAACTGTTACGAATCACGAATTTTGTCTACTAATTGAAAAAATTAAAAAATGAATGCACACGAAATAGATTATAAAATTTACGGCGAAGAAATGCAATTTGTCGAAATTGAATTGGATCCACAAGAAACTGTTGTAGCAGAAGCAGGTAGTTTTATGATGATGGATGATGGCGTAAAAATGGAAACAATTTTTGGCGATGGTTCTCAACAAAGTGGTGGAATTTTCGGAAAATTATTAAATGCTGGAAAACGAATGTTAACAGGTGAAGGTTTGTTTATGACTTCGTACACGAATTACGGACAAGGAAAAAAGAAAGCTTCTTTTGCTGCACCATATCCAGGAAAAATTGTTCCGATTGATTTACCAGAGGTAAATGGGAAATTTATCTGTCAAAAAGATGCTTTTCTTTGTTCTGCTAAAGGAGTTTCGGTTGGAATTGAATTTAATCGAAAGTTAGGAACTGGACTTTTTGGAGGAGAAGGTTTCATTATGCAAAAATTAGAAGGCGACGGAATGGCTTTCATTCATGCTGGTGGAACATTGCATCGTCGAGTTTTACAAGCTGGCGAAGTCTTAAAAGTTGATACAGGTTGTATTGTTGGTTTCGAACAATCTGTTCATTACGATATCGAATTTATAGGCGGAATTAAAAATACATTTTTCGGAGGAGAAGGTGTTTTCTTTGCAACTTTGAGAGGTCCAGGAGTTGTGTATATTCAGTCTTTACCTTTTAGTCGATTGGCTGATCGAATTATTGCTCATGCACCTTCTGCAGGTGGTTCTTCTCAAGGCGAAGGATCTATTTTAGGAGGTTTAGGAAGATTAATTGATGGTGATTAAAATTTAATTTTATAAAAAAGAGTTTCAAATTGAAACTCTTTTTTTGAGCTCTACGTAAAACCGTAATTTATTTCGATTGATTTTTCTTATTTTTAATAAAAATTTCATCGTTTGAAAAAACTTCTATTAACCGTTATTTTTTGTTCAGGATTTACTTTTGGACAAAATATTTTATCTTTTAGTAATGATCAATATAGCGGGATTAACGGTAGTGTTTTTTCTCCGACAACTCCATATTTAATCCGAATAAATGGGATGTAAATATTATTTCTGAGGATATTTTATTCAGAAATGATTACGTCTATATATCCGATCAAAACGTATTAGGCTTAATAAAAGGTGAAACAAAATCAGCAAATATAAAAGCTGGCATAAGAGGTGAAACGCATTCTAATATTATAGATTTCACAACTAAAAATACGATTTCTTATCATTTGGAAAATGATCTTATGGGACCTTCCGTTTCTTTTAAAAAGAAAATTAATAATCAAACTTATCGTCTTGGAATTTTTACCCGACTTCGTACACAAGGTTCTATTAAAGATTTAGATAATTATTTTCGTTTTAGTAATCAAAATGAAATAGAACCAAAAAATTATGCGTTTGAACCAACAAAGACAAATGCAATGAATTGGGCTGAATTAGGCTTAAACGTTGCAACAAATTTGTACATAACTAATACTTCTGAAGTAATTATTGGTGCAAATATTAAATATCTTTTGGGTTTAGATGGGGCATATATCAAAAGTAAAAACGCGATAAAATTAGAAGCAGAACCAAGCTTATCAGGTACATTTGATCATTCCAAACTAGATATTTATGCCTCAAATTATGATATAGAAGCAGGATATTCTACCAATTATGATTTTGATCGAGATAAATATGTTTTTCGAAATAGAGGAAATGGAGTTGGAATAGATTTAGGAATTTCTTTTGTGAACAGAAGAGCGAATGATGAATTATATGATTTCAAATTTTCGGCAAATTTATTAGATGTTGGATTAGTGAAATTCAGAGGCGATAACCATCATTTCTACAATCCTTCACAAAGAATTCAACTTCGTAATAATCCAAATTTAGATGGAGTTGAATTTGAAAGTGTTGATCAATATTTAGGACTTTTGAGCAAAGAAGTTTATGGAGATGAGACAAAATCTAAAACGGGAAATAATTTTTCAATCGGTTTACCAACCAGTTTACATCTTAATCTAAGTAAAAAAATTATCGAAAATCATTACTTAAATTTCAATTGGATGCAACGAATTCCAGTTTTTGAAAATAGTTTGAAACGTATCAATGTGCTACAAACGTCTTATACTATCCAAAAAGATGGATTTGGAATTGGACCTTCCCTTTCTATCTATGATTATGAAAATGTAACGTTTGGTGGTTATGTAAGAATTGGCCCTCTGATTTTGGGCAGTGATAATGCAATTCCAATCGTTTTCAAACAGAAAAAATTAACTTCTGCAAACTTTTATTTTGGATTAAAATTTTACCCTTTTTGGGATAATGAAGCTAAGAGACGAAGTAGAGAACCTTGTGAATGTGAATAAAAAAACCTTTTACGCAAAACGTAAAAGGTTTAAAAAATATTTCTATTTATTTTGTTAAAATTAGTCAATAGCTTTGACAACCGCTTTTTCAGCTTCTTTTCTTGTCCCGTCGAAACCATCAACACCAGAAACTGTTGTGTATTTCAAGACAAATTTTTTCCCAGGATTCATTCTATTGTAAACAGACTGACACATTAAAGTTGCTTCGTGAAAACCACATAAAATCAACTTCAATTTTCCTGGATAAGTATTTACGTCACCAATTGCATAAATCCCTTCAATATTTGTTTGATAATCTAATGCATTATTTACTTTGATGGCATTTTTCTCAATTTCCAATCCCCAATTTGCAATAGGACCTAATTTTGGAGAAAGACCAAACAATGGAATAAA
The DNA here is from genome assembly GCF_002484185.1 of Empedobacter sp. UBA7620. Taxonomy (NCBI): domain Bacteria; kingdom Pseudomonadati; phylum Bacteroidota; class Flavobacteriia; order Flavobacteriales; family Weeksellaceae; genus Empedobacter; species Empedobacter sp. UBA7620. Next base: position 90,162 of record NZ_DLJI01000002.1, read on the forward strand.
ATAATCTGTTTCAAGTTCAAAAGTTTCTTCACCTTTTTCGATTACCAAACTTTCTACTTTTCCTTCACCTTTGATTCCAGTAATTTCAGCAGGAGTAACCAAATTAATTTTTCCTGCTTTTTTCAATTCAATTACTTTATCAACAGAATCCAACGCTCCACGAAACTCATTTCTTCTGTGTACTAACGTGACTTCCGCAGCTACATCAGCCAAGAAAATAGACCAATCTAAAGCAGAATCTCCACCACCAGCAATTACGATTTTTTTATCACGGAACAATTCAGGATTTTTCACAAAATACTCTACTCCGTTTTCTTCGTATGCTTCGATGTTTTCGATAATTGGTTTACGAGGCTCAAAAGATCCAAGACCACCCGCAATCGCAACTGCTTTTCCTTGTACTTGCGTTCCTTTATTAGTTGTTACAATAAAAGTTCCGTCTTCTTGCTTATCGATTGTTGCAGCTTGTTCGTTTAATGTAAAACCTGGCTCAAATTGTTTGATTTGCTCCATCAAATTATCAATCAATTCACCTGCACCAACAGAAGGATAACCAGGAATATCAAAAATTGGTTTTTTGGGATACAATTCTGTCAATTGCCCTCCAGGCTGAGGAAGAGCATCAATAATATGACATCTCATTTTTAATAAACCTGCTTCGAAAACGGCAAAAAGACCAGTTGGCCCAGCTCCGATTATAACTATATCTGTTTGAATCATTTTTTTGAATTTTATTTAGAACGTTACTAAATTGAATGCAAATTTAATGAATTTGAACAGATTAATCGATGATTATCATCAGAAGTCCAATAATATTTATTGATAATAAAAAAGATAGGATTGATATCAAGCTCATCAAAATTCATTCAACTTTTAAGCTTAATCTTTAATAATTAAATTTCGATGTTCAACTCCCCAGCTAGATAAAAGACTTATAACATTCGTTAATTTTTTTCCATGATCAGTCAGCTTGTACTCAATTGTAATTGGTCTTGTACTTATAATTTCTCTGGTAACAAGTTTATTTATCTCTAACTCTTTTAGCTCTTTGCTCAACATTTTGTTAGATATTCCTTCAAGATCTTTTAATATTTCAGAAAATCTTCTTTTTTTATTGTAGCATATAGATGCTAAAACTGGTATTTTCCATTTCCCACTCAACACATACATCGCATCATTCACGGACTTTACATGAGAAAAACATTCGTCTTTTGAAAAAACTTTATCCATAAGTTACTTTGTTTACTTTTTGTTACTGTATATTATCTATACTTAGTTACAAAAATAAACAAGGATATTGTAGGTTTGCCTAAAAAGTAACAATAAATGGAGAAATTTACATTAATCATAAAATTTGAAACAGAGGAAAAAAACAAGGACAGATTTTTACAAGAATTGATCAATCTATTTCATCAACTCTACAAAAATGAAGAAAACTTTGTGAAAGCTAGCATTCATCAAAATGAACATAACAAAAATGAAATTCTAGTTTATGAAGTTTGGAAAAATATTTCTTTTGAAGATTTTATAACTATTCAATTAAAAAAGCAATACGCTTTAGAATGGGAAAAATTATTAGTTGAAATGGACATAAAAAGAGAACCAAAAGTATATTCTACTCTGGCTAATTTCAATTCATAAAAAAAGACAAATTCAATAATGAATTTGTCTTTTGAAGTTGTAGCGAAGAGCAGAATCGAACTGCCGACCTCAGGGTTATGAATCCTGCGCTCTAACCATCTGAGCTACCTCGCCTTGTTTTTAGTGGTGCAAATATAAGAGGTTATTTTCGATTAAAACAAATCTTTTTTGAAATATTTTCAATAAAAAGTCGCTTAAATAGGCTAATCAATTGAATTTCATTAAAATTAAAATCACATTTTTTTGAAGAAAATATTATCCACAAAAAAATCCTCAAGCAAAACTTGAGGATTTTGATATTTTATCTGCTTTTCTACTTACGCTAAAGCATTTTTGATACGTGTCATTGCTTCTTTCAACTCTTCTACAGACGCCGCATACGAAATACGAATACAATTTTTAGATCCGAAAGCCGAACCTGAAACAACCGCAACTTGCGCATGCTCTAATAAATATAAAGCCAAATCATCTGCATTGTTAATTGTAACACCATTGTACGTATTTCCGAAAGTTGCCGTAACATCTGGGAACAAATAGAAAGCTCCTTTTGGTTCGTTCACTTTGAACGTTGGAATTTCTCTTGCCCAACCCAACATCAATTCACGACGTTCTGCAAACGCATCAACCATGTATTGAACTGAACTTGGATCTGCTTCTAAAGCCGTAATTGCTGCACGTTGCGCAATAGATGTTGCTCCCGAAGTCACTTGCCCTTGTAATGTTTCGCATGCTTTTGCTAACCAAGCTGGCGCTCCAATGAAACCGATTCTCCAACCTGTCATCGCGAAAGCTTTTGCTAAACCATTTACAGTTACCGTTTGGTTATAAACTTCTGGGAAAGATGCTATCGAAACATTTTTTTCTCCGTAAACAATGTGCTCATAAATCTCGTCCGAAATAATAATTACATCTGGATATTTAGCTAAAACAGTCGCTAAACCTTGCAATTCTTCTCTTGTATAAACAGATCCTGATGGATTACAAGGAGATGAATAAATAATTGCACGCGTTTTATCTGTAATTGCAGCCTCTAATTGTGCTGGTGTAATTTTGAAATCAGCTTCTAAAGTTCCTTCCACAAAAACTGGCGTTCCTCCTGATAATTCTACGATATCTGAATAAGAAACCCAATAAGGTGTTGGAATAATTACTTCAGTTCCTTCGTCTACAATTGCTTGTAAAACATTATAAATAGATTGTTTTGCTCCTGTAGAAACAACAACTTGATTTGCTGTATATTCAATATTGTTATCACGTTTAAACTTCTTACAAATCGTTTCCTTCAAATCTGCATACCCTGCAATTGGAGGATATCCTGAATAATTATCGTCGATAGCTTTTTTAGCTGCCTCCTTGATAAAATCTGGTGTATTGAAATCTGGTTCTCCAATACTTAAACTAATCACATCGATTCCCTGTGATTTTAATTCTCTTGCTTTCGCAGACATTGCAATAGTTGCAGATGGTTTCAAATTCTGTAAACGCTTTGAAAGTTGCATAATATTTGTGTGTTATTTGTAATGTAACAATTTATTATTGCGAAGATACTTTTTTCTCCGTAGAATTTTGTTACTTTTAATCATTAAAAATCTAAGAATAAAATAAAAAATTATGGCTGAAATTACATTCAAAGGAAATCCTATTCATACAGGCGGAGATTTACCAACAGTTGGTGAAAAAGCCCCAAGTTTTGCTTTAACAGCAGGCGATTTAAGCGACAAAACATTGGCTGATTATGCTGGAAAAAATGTTGTTTTAAATATTTTCCCAAGTGTTGACACTGGTGTTTGTGCGCAATCTGTACGAACTTTCAACAAAGAAGTTTCTTCTGCTGCAAATACAGTTGTGTTATGTATTTCGAAAGATTTACCTTTCGCTTTATCTCGTTTTTGTGCTGCCGAAGGTTTGGATAATGTAGTGACTTTATCTGATTTCAAAAATGAAGAGTTTGCAAATGCTTATGGCGTAAAAATGGTTGATGGACCATTAAATGGATTATTTTCTCGCGCAGTTGTGGTGATTAATCCAAATGGAGAAGTTGCTTACACAGAGCAAGTTCCTGAAATTGGACAAGAACCAGATTACACACACGCTTTAGCAGCAATTAAGTAATCAAAATAGTCAAAACAAAAAG
>NZ_DLJI01000002.1:93982-147835 GCF_002484185.1 Empedobacter sp. UBA7620
CTTTTTGTTTTGACTATTTTGTGTAAAATAAATTACTTTGCAAACTGAGCAGCTAATTTTTCTGCTTTCTTCGATTCAGAATAATCATAGAATCCTTCTCCAGATTTCACTCCTTTTTTACCTGCTGTTACCATGTTTACTAACAATGGACAAGGCGCGTATTTAGGATTTTTGAAACCATCGTACAATACTTCTAAGATTGATAAACAAACATCTAAACCAATAAAATCAGCTAATTGTAATGGTCCCATTGGATGAGCCATACCTAATTTCATTACTTCGTCAATTTCTTTTACGCCCGCAACACCTTCGTATAAAGAATAAATTGCTTCATTAATCATTGGCATTAAAATACGATTGGCGATAAAACCAGGATAATCGTTCACTTCAACCGGAACTTTCCCTAATTTTTCTGACATTTCCATAATCGCTTTCGTTACTTCAACTGTTGTATCGTAACCACGAATAATTTCGACCAATTTCATCATCGGAACTGGATTCATAAAATGCATTCCAATCACTTGTTTTGGACGACTTGTAACAGACGCAATCTTTGTAATCGAAATAGATGACGTATTTGACGCTAAAATTGCATTTGCAGGCGCAGCTTCATCAATTTGTTTGAAGATTTTCAATTTCAAATCTAAATTTTCTGTTGCAGCTTCTACAACTAAATCAGCATTTTTCACCGCTTCTGCAGTATCTGTAAATGTTGTAATATTATTTAAAGTTGCTGTTTTATCAGCTTCTGTAATTTTTTCTTTGGCGATCATGCGCTCCAAATTTCCAGCGATTGTTTTCAATCCACGCTCCAAACTATCTTGAGAAACGTCAACCAAATTCACTGCAAATCCTGATTGTGCGAAAACGTGAGCAATTCCGTTACCCATCGTTCCAGCTCCAATAACTGTAATGTTTTTCATCTTTTTGTATGTTTGTTTTTATTATTTATGTTTTTTTCGAGATTCGAAGCTCGTTTTGCGAAGTTCGACTTTTTAGGATGAGAAGCTGAAATAAATTCAGCTTGACAAACTTTCGTCATTCTGAACTTGTTTCAGAATCACATCATATTTTTTCGAAATGCGAAGTTCGAGATTCGTTTTGCATTTTGCGTTTTGCGAAATTCGTACTTCTAAAATCTAACTTCAATTTATTCTTTCTCGATTGTTTGATTTTTGATGACTTGCTGCTCTTTTTCAAAATAAGCAATAATCTCCAATGCAACTTTCAATGCATTTCGTCCATCTTGTAACGAAACTTTGATTGGCGAATTATTCACAATAGAATCTGCAAAACTTTCTAATTCATCCAAAATTGCATTATTTGGTAAAACTTCTGGATGTTCGAAACAAATTTCTCTACGATCTCCTTTATCATTTTCCAAAATCATTGCAAATTCGCTTGGATTTTCTGGCGCTTTGTGCATTTTGATAATTTCAGTCTTTTTCGTCAAGAAATCAATTGAAATATACGCATTTCGTTGAAAAACACGCATTTTCCGCATATTTTTCATCGACATTCTACTTGTCGAAACATTAACCACACAACCATTATCAAACTCAATTCTAGCATTTGCAATATCAGGCGTATCACTAATAACCGAAACTCCAGATGAATGAATTGATTTAATTTCTGATTTTACAATCGATAAAATCACATCCAAATCATGAATCATCAAATCTAACACAACAGGAACATCTGTTCCGCGCGGATTAAATTCTGCCAAACGATGCGTTTCGATAAACAATGGTTCTTCGATAAAAGGTGCAGCCGCTGTAAATGCAGGATTGAAACGCTCTACGTGTCCAACTTGCGCTTTCAAACCTTTTTCATTTGTCAATTTCAACAAATGATCTGCCTCTTCTAAGGTATGCGTAACTGGTTTTTCGATGAAAAAATGTTTATTTTTTTCGATCACTTTCAATGCAACTTCATAATGTGATAACGTTGGTGTCACAATATCAACAACATCAACAGCATCAATTAATTCGTCCATCGAACTAAAATATTTATACCCAAATTCAGCTTCAACTTTTTTTCCATTTTCTTCAAAAGAATCAAAGAAGCCAATTAATTCGTATCTTTCCGATTGATTTAATAACTTTAAATGGATTTTTCCAAGGTGCCCAGCACCGATCACTCCTACTTTTAACATTTGGTAGATTTTGCCGTTAAAATTAATGAGAATAAGTTGTATTTAATGCATTTTTGTAAAAATTTTGGAATATGTCTGTAGACGATTTTAAACACAGAGGACGACGCAAAATGTTGGTTGATTTGTTGCGCTCGAAAGGAATTGAAGATGAAAACGTGCTGGAAGCTATTAATTTAGTGCCACGACATTTGTTTTTGGATAGCGCTTTTACGGAATTCGCTTATCGCGACGAAGCGTTTCCCATTGCTGCTGGACAAACAATTTCGCATCCGTTTACAGTTGCTTTTCAGACACAATTATTAGACATTCAGCCTAATGAAAAAGTCTTAGAAATCGGAACTGGTTCTGGTTATCAAACTGCGGTTTTAGTTGCTTTGGGTGTTGAAGTTTTTACGATTGAAAGACAAAAAGATTTGTTTGATTTCTCGAAAATCATGTTGAAAAAAATAAATTTCGAGCCACGTTATCAAACGTATGGAGATGGTTACAAAGGTTTACCTTCTTTTGCTCCTTTTGATAAAATTATTGTAACAGCAGGTGCACCAGAAATTCCAGAAGAATTAAAAAAACAATTGAATATTGGTGGAATAATGGTGATTCCGGTTGGTGAACAATCGCAACGAATGATTGTGATTATAAGATTATCAGAAGATCAATTTGAGCATTACGAATTTGGAGATTTCAAATTTGTGCCAATGTTAGAAAGTCGAGATAAATAGAATAAAAAACTCCAACTAAAATTTAGTTGGAGTTTTTGTCTGAATATATTTTTTATTAATCATCAATTTTCTTGAAATTTCCGTTTTTATCAAATTTTAATTCAAGTCCATTGTTCAATTTCACTTCAATTTCTTTTCGGTCTCTTTCAATTTTTGTGATTGTAGTATTCGGAAAACTTCTTTTCACATAATTCGAAATTTTAGCTGGAATAAATCCTGTTGGAATAGCATTTCGTTTTCCATCAACTTCTTTCCAAGCTCCGTCTCCGTCAAATTCTACCTTTGTTCCATTTGCCAAATACACTTTATACTCTTTCGAAAAATAATCGTCGTCCAACATCACAGAACCAACTTGCTTTGCTCCAAAATATTTATTGATAAATTGCTGTCCCGTTTTTGGAACTTGGTTATATTTTATCGCTTTATCTTGAGCAAAAGAAATCAACGTTGCACTTAACATGATAACACTTAAAAACTTTTTCATTTTGTTTGATTTTATAATTATAAGACAAAGTTGCAAAGTGAATTAGGAAAGATTTGGGAATAATTTATTTTTTCAGAATAAATTGATGAAAAGGAAACTCATAATTGTAATCTAACTTTAGATTTTGTTGATTTCTGATAATCGTGTCCACAATTGAAAGCCCTAATCCATTATTTCCATCACTTGTTCCTTGTTTATAAAAACGACTAAAAATAAGATTCGAATCCAATGTTGCGTTTTTTCCTGTATTCGAAATTATAAATTGGTTTGAATCACTTTCTATCTTAATAATTTTCTCTTCACTATTATGTTTGATCGCATTTCTAATCAAATTTGAAATTAAAATTCGAGCCAAATCGATATTAAAATCAAGAATAAAATCTGCTTTAAAATTCGTTTCTAATTTAATTTCTTCTGCTTCTAAAATTTCTTCATAATCTTCGATCAAATCTTTTGTCAAAGTTGTAAAATTAACTTCAACATTATTTTTGTATTGATTATTTTCGATTCGAGACAACATTAACAACGACTTATTAAGATTCACCATTCGCCAAAGAGTTTGTTTTGTTTCTACTAAACTCATCACTTCTTTTTCTTTTAAATCTGAATTTTCTATTAGCAAATCAAGCTTATTTAGTGCAATCGTCAAAGGCGTTTGCAATTCGTGCGAAGCATTTTCGATGAATAATTTTTGCGAGTTAAAAACCTCATCATTTCGATTAATCATTCGCTCAATTTCTTTTTGCAAATAAGAAAACTCTTTCACATTCGTTTCGACAAGTTTTGGTTTTTCGTTATTTCCCACTTCATATTTTCTTAATTGAGAAATAATTTGCCCAAAAGGTTTGAAGGCTTTTTTCAATCCAAAATGATTAATCAACAATATACTAATCAAGATAAAAAAATACAACGCAATCAAAGAAAGAGACAAATCATAAATCAATTCATCTTCTTCGACGGTTGAAGTTCTAATTTCTAATGAATACGGATGATTTTCTTTGTCATAAAAACCAGTTCTCAATACACGATAAGGCTCCATATCATCATCGTATCCCATGTAAACTAACTCATTTGAAAAATGATTTCTTTCATCATATTTACTTGGATCAACTTTGGTAATTTTGAATTGACTTAATCCAAATTCAGTTGTATTTAATAAATTCGGATCGCGATAAGCTTCTCGAATAATTTCAATTTTTTGATTCTTCAACCCGTCATCTACATTGTCATAAACTTCATCCAAAATCAAGGAATGAAAAAGAAATGCCCAAATCGCAATAATGATAAGCAGCCAAAATGTAAGGTAACGAAATGTATAATTTTTTAGTGATATTTTCATGTTAAATCAACTTATAACCAATCCCATAAACCGCCTGTAAATCGGCTTCAGAATTCGCTTCTTTCATTTTTTTTCTTAGATTCTTTATTTGCGAATAAATAAAATCTAAATTATCTGACAGCTCAATATGATCTCCCCAAACACTTTCTGCTAAAGTCGTTTTCTGAAAAACACGTTCGGGTCTCAACATAAAATAATACAGCAAATCATATTCCTTTCTATTCAATTTCAGTTCGATATTATTTACTTTAACCAAACGATCTTCGGGAAAAATTTGAATATTTTTATAACTCAAAATATCTTCTCCTTTTTGTAGATTTTTGCGCAAAGCAACTTTAATTCGAGCCAATAATTCAGCAAAATGAAATGGTTTCGCCAAATAATCATCCGCGCCAACCAATAATCCTTCTACTTTATCATCAACCGAATCTTTTGCCGACAAAATAATCACCGAAGTTTCTTTATGAAGATTCTTCAATTCCTTCAACAAAGGCATCCCATCACCATCTGGCAACATCATATCCAATAAAATGCAATCATAATCGAACGAAATTATTTTATCCAAAGCTTGCTGATAATTATCCGCAGTTTCGACAATCATCTTTTCCTTTTCTAAAAACTCAACAATCGTTTCTTGCAATTTTATTTCATCTTCTACGACTAAAATCTTCATAATTCAGTTTAAATAATTGGTAAAAATAGATAGTAAAATAGGAAAGAATTAGGAAAACTCCTACTTTTATTCTCAAAATTTAAGATTTCAATTTTGAAAAAATATAGCTTTAAAAATGATTATAGCGAAGGCGCTCACCCAGCAATTTTGCAACGATTAATCGATACAAATTTAGAACAAACAATTGGTTATGGCGAAGATGAATTTTGCAATGAAGCAAGAGAATTGATCAAAAAATATCTGAAAAAAGATGCTGCAATTCATTTTGTTTCTGGTGGAACACAAGCCAATTTAATTGTAATTTCTTCTATTCTAAAACCACACGAATCTGTAATTGCAGCCGAAAGCGGGCATATTGCTGTTCACGAAACGGGCGCGATAGAAGCAACAGGTCATAAAGTAAATACCATTGCGACGGATAATGGAAAAATAACTCCTGAGCAAATTTCGGTTGTTCTTGCCACGCACACGGACGAGCACATGGTAAAGCCAAAATTGGTTTATATTTCTAATTCTACGGAAGTTGGAAGTGTTTATTCGAAAAAGGAATTGCAAGAACTTTATCATTTTTGCCAAGAGAATAATTTATATCTTTTCGTCGATGGCGCGCGTTTAGCTTCTGCTTTAACTTCTTCTAAATGTGATTTAAGCTTAGAAGATATGGCGAATTTTACAGATGTTTTTTACATTGGGGGGACTAAAAATGGTGCACTTTTAGGTTAAGCAATTGTGATAAATAACTTGAAATTGGATGAAGATTTTCGTTATCATATCAAGCAAAAAGGCGGAATGTTAGCGAAAGGACGTTTAATTGGAATACAGTTTTCGGAAATGTTTCGAGATGATTTATTTTTCGAGATGGGAAAACACGCTAATCAAATGGCAGAAAAATTAGCAAATGCTATTTCAGCAAAAGGTCACTACTTTTTGACAGAACCATCTTCCAATCAAATTTTCCCTATTTTACCAAATTCAATTATCGAAAAACTACAACAAGATTTTGAGTTTTATATTTGGCAAAAAATTGATGATCAAAATTCTGCAATTAGATTGGTTACTTCTTGGATAACGCCAGAGGAACAGGTAGAAAATTTTATCAAATCAATATAAAAAATAAAGGATCCATAAATTATTGGATCCTTTTATTTTAATAATAATCTTTCACATTTTTCAAACGCTCTTTATCTCGTTTATATTGAGACTTTCTGATTTCTTTTTTACGTTTCATCAAATTTTTATCGTAAGAATAATTACGTTCTATTCGCTTGATATCTCTTTCATATTCGTCTTCTAAACGCTCTAATCGATTATCAATTCTATCTTTGTAATAATCGTCACGATGAGAATTTGACCATTTGTAACGTTGATTATCATTTAAGATTTTATCAATATCACGTTGTAAATTGTAAGAAATCTCTCTGTTTCTTCTACCTTTTTCGTAACCAGATAAATTGCGATCTCTTCCAACTCTTTCGAAATCTTTACTTGCTTGTTTTTTTAAGGCTATTATTTTATTTTTTTGACTTGATGATATCTCATAATAGTCTGATCGTTCAATTAAAACATCGACATTTCTATTATTCCCATCATTTGGTCTGTTTTGCGCGTAACTTGACATTGTAAACAACGCAAAACCAAAAATTAAAAACTTCTTCATATTCTAAACTTTCATTTAAACAATGCAAAGCCCGTGCTGAAATGAATAAATTTTTAATAATTATACATAATCAACAAGTAATCAGCTTATTAAATTTTAGTTTTTTCTAATGCTTGCAAAATATCTTCGATAATATCTGCTTTATCTTCCAAGCCTACTGATAAACGGATAGAACCTGGCATAATTCCTAAATCTGCACGTTCTGCATCTGATAATTTTGCGTGAGTTGTAGTCGCTGGATGCGTTGCAATCGATCTTGAATCTCCTAAATTTGACGTATATAAAATCATTTCTAATGCATCAATAAATTTGAAAGCACGCTCTTTTCCTCCTTTCACTTCAAATGTTACGATTCCACCACCGCCTTTCATTTGCTTTTTCGCCAACTCATATTGAGGATGCGATGGTAAAAATGGATATTTTACATCTGCAATTTCAGGATGATTTTCCAAAGCTTCTGCCAACGCCAACGCATTTTCGCAATGACGATCCATACGAAGTGGCAACGTTTCTAAACTTTTAGAAATTGTCCACGCATTAAAAGCAGACATCGCTGGACCTGTATGACGAATAAAAAACATCATTTCGTTGATTAATTCTTCATTCCCTACAACTACTCCACCCAAAACGCGACCTTGTCCGTCCATATATTTTGTTGCAGAATGAATAGATAAATCAAATCCAAATTGCAAAGGTTGTTGTAAATATGGTGTTGCGAAACAATTGTCTATTGCAAAAATAACATGAGGATGTTTTTCTTTCAATTTTGCCAAAGCTTCTAAATCAAATAATTCTAATCCCGGATTTGAAGGAGATTCTAAGAAAACAATTTTCGTATTTGGTTGAATTGCTTTTTCCCAATCTTCGATATTTGGCGTTTCTACATATGTATAGGTTACACCCCAACGCGGAAACAATTGCGTAATTAATTGATGCGTAGAACCAAAAATTGCACGACTTGACACAATATGATCTCCACTTTTGATATACGATGCAAATGACGCAAAAACAGCCGCCATTCCCGATGCAAAAGCCAAACCAGCATCAGCTTTTTCTAACGCACAAACGCGATTAATAAACTCTGTTGTATTTGGATTTGCATAACGCGAATAAACCATTCCTTGCTCTTCTTCCGCAAAAATTGCACGACCTTGTTCTGCACTATCAAAAATAAAACTTGATGTTAAATATAATGGAACCGAATGCTCGCGAGTAGCTGATCTTGGCGCTTGCTCACGAATTATCTTAGACTGATCTTTTTTCATAAGAATCAAAGTTAACGATAGTTTTATTAAGCTAAAAGAGAATATTAAAGTTTTATTCCGAAAGTTTTTCTAATTTAACAGAACATCATACTTATCTAAATGATAAAATCCACTTAAAACAGAAAGAATTTATTTCAGCTAGATTTTATCAAAAATAGTATATAGAAATTAATCCGTTCCTAAGAAAATAATAGACATTGAATTTGCTAAAACTCTATTATATGAGTTTATTTCCACATTTAAATTATATTGATACGTATCAACAGTAGAACCCGGAGTAACATTCTTAACTAAAGCAACAGTTTTAGAACCAGCCGTCATATATATAATATTCTTCATACTCATATAAGTAATAAAATTAGGACCTGTAGCAGGATCTATAAATTCTTTCTGCGTATAAAAATTGGCATTTGTTAAGCCTGAAGTAGGAAACGTACTCGTATATGATTTTGCTAAACCAATAGCTAGCACTCTTACTGTGGTATCGCCACTTTTACGCCAAGGTTTTAAAATTGTATTAATATTAAACATATAGAAACCTGTATAAGGCGCTGTAAACTCTCCAGTTGTTGAATTGTAAGCATTTAAATTATCTGATACTTTGTTATCAAAAATAAATCTCCTTATGTTATTTCCTAAATCTGAACTTACAAAAGAATTATCATTACCACTCGATTTCATGTTTGCTAAAGTTATTAACTTGTTTAGACTAACCTTAGTTATACTATTATCTAAATCAGATTGATTTACAATCTGATTCCATTTTCCGTCATAAAAATAATACAACTCATTTGCTCTTACATCATCAGATGTATCATTTGTTGTTCCATTATTTCCATTAGATAAATTATACACTAATAAAGATTGCGCAGGATTTTTTACAGTTGTAGTATCGTTAATACCTGTTAATGATACTCTGGGAATCAATACACCTTTATTTGAACTATAAATATCAAGTACAGAACTTTTGTCAGGGTCTAGCGTATTAATACCAATTTGAGCACTTAATACATTACTAAGAACTATTATTCCTAAAAAGGATAATACAAATTTCATTTTACAAATAATTATAGTGTTGGAAAATAAGTAATTGTCAAAGTGTTAGAATCATTTCTATTAATTCCATAAGGGGTTTCAATATCAGCTGAATAACTGTTTCCACTTGTACCAGGAGTTATATAACGTGATAATACCATTATTTTCTCATTCTTATTCATGTAAATAACTCCAGTTACATGAACACTCAATGGATCATCAACTGTAACAACTGGATTAAGAGGCTGATTCAAAAAAGCAAAAGTATTATTAAGATAAGTTGATGGTTCAACACCTGTAAATGGTTTACTAATTCCTAACCTTACAAAATTACTTGTCGGTTGCGCTTGATTACTTTTTAATAATGTATTTGCTTCTATTTGATAATAACCATTATAAGGCGCTGTGAAAGTAGAATTAGAAACATCATATGAATTTACTACTTTTTCGTAAACCTTATTTTTAAAATACATTTGACGAATATTATTAGTAGTAGTACCCAGAGCTGCACTTAAATAATCTGTATTATTATTAGATACTGATTTACTTATAAAACTTGCTATTAACAACAATTTAGGAACCCCTAATTTATCTACAGACTCTTCTAATTTGGATTGATTAATCAATAAATTCCAACTAGTTGTAGAGGCAGAATAATAATAAAAGTTGTTTGCATATACATCATCAGATGTTGTAGTTGTAGTATTGTTATTACCATCCGTAAGATTGTAAACTAATAATCCATTTGCAGGATTAGAAATAGTAGTAAGATCTGACTTTCCTGTTAATTTTACTCGAGGTATAAGAAGTCCTTTATTCGAATCTTTCATTTCGAGAATTGCACTAGGATCAGGAGTAGAGGTATTTATACCAACTTGCGCGTAGCCAAAAGCATTAGCTACAATTAACCCTAAGGTTAATGATATCTTTTTCATTTGTTGATTAATTGGTTTGGTATCATTTAATTATCAACATTCAAACCAAAATCTTGAAATCTATCATGAATAAAATCATATTAAAATTCTAACATTATGTATTGATATTTAATCTCTACCTTTGCAATCTTATATCAATTTATGTCATTCGAAAATTTAGGATTATCACCATATTTATCAAAAGCAATTACAAAACTTGGATTTTTAAAACCTTTTGAAATTCAGACCGAAACAATTCCATCTATTTTAAAAGGAAAAGATGTGATGGGAATTGCGAAAACTGGTTCTGGAAAAACCTTGTGTTTTGTTGCGCCTTTGCTACAAAAAATTCAGCATCAATCGTACGAAAAATCTCGTAACATAAAAGCGTTAATTTTAGTTCCGACGCGTGAATTAGCAGTTCAAATTGAACAAACTTTTGAAGGATTACAAACTGCTTTACGTCGTGAAGTACAAACACAAGCGGTGTATGGAGGAACTTCGATTAATCCGCAGATGAAAAATTTGTATGGTACAGAAATTTTGATTGCAACACCTGGTCGTTTATTGGATTTGATGGATCATAATGCTTTATCATTAGATCAATTGCAATATTTGGTGATTGACGAAGCAGACAAAATGTTTCAATTAGGATTTGGTGATGAAATGAACCGAATTTTGAAAAGTGTTCCGAAAAAGAAACAATCGATTCTTTTTTCTGCAACTTTGAATGATAAAATTGATGAAATAAAATCTACATTAAACATTGATCCAATTGTTGTTGAAATCAAAAAGCAAGAAATTGATTTGGAGCAAATCGAGCAAGTTGCTTACAAAGTTGATGCAGAAACAAAAGGTCCTTTTTTACGTTATTTAATCAAATCTGAAAACTTAGAGCAAGTGTTGGTTTTTGTTTCTTCGACACGAACTGCTGATAATTTGGTTGAAAAATTAAAAAAGAATAAAATCTCTGCAATGGCGATTCATAGTAAGAAATCCCAAGGCGCGAGAATGGATAATTTGGAAGATTTTAAACTAGGTGATGTTAACGTTTTGGTTGCAACAGATTTGATTGGACGCGGTATTCATATCGAAGGTTTACCAACTGTTATTAATTACGAATTACCTCGTTCGCCTTTAGATTATGTGCACAGAATTGGACGTACAGGTCGTGCAAATGCAAACGGAAAAGCAATTAGCTTGATTACAGAAGAAGATTTGCATCATTTCAAAATCATTCAGAAAAAAATGGGTAAAAAAGTTGATTTACTTCCAACTGATGAGGTGAATTTACACGGATACTAAAAAAATACGAAACTCGAATTACGAAGTTAGAAACTCAACAACTCTAACTTCGTATTTCTAATTTCTAACTTCTATATATGCGGTCCAAGCATATTTTTAGGATCAAGGATTTCGTCCAAACGTTCTTTCGACAACAAACCATGATCTAAAACCAATTGATAAACACTTCCACCAGTCTCTAAAGCTTCTTTCGCTATTTTTGTACTTGCTTTATAACCAATATAAGGATTTAGCGCAGTCACAATTCCAATACTATTTTGAACTTCATTTTTCAAATGTTCAACATTCGCTGTAATTCCATCTATACATTCAACACGTAGCGTATTCATCGCATTTGTTAAATATTGAATCGATTCCATAATCGAAAAACCAATAATTGGTTCCATCACATTCAACTGCAATTGTCCAGCTTCGGCAGCCATTGTTATTGATAAATCATTTCCGATTACTTTAAAACAAACTTGATTGACAACTTCAGGAATTACCGGATTTACTTTCCCTGGCATAATCGAAGATCCTGGTTGTTTTGGAGGTAAATTAATCTCAAACAAACCTGTTCTAGGACCTGAAGTCAACAGGCGTAAATCATTACAAATTTTAGACAACTTCACACAAAGACGTTTCAAAGCAGAAGAATAATCCACAAATGAACTTGTATCCGAAGTTGCTTCCACTAAATTATCAGCCAACGAAACATCTTCATTCATTATTTCAGCAATTTTAGTTGTACACAATTGTGCATAACCCGGAACAGCATTCAATCCAGTTCCAATCGCCGTTGCCCCCATATTTATCACTAATAATTCAGCAGCTATTCGATTCAAATTATCAACTTCTTTATTCAACGTATTCGAAAAACCTTCAAACTCTTGTCCAAGCGTCATTGGAACTGCATCTTGCAATTGCGTGCGTCCCATTTTTATAACATTACTAAATTGTTTTCCTTTTTTATCAAACGCTTCATACAACGAAGTTAATGCATCAATCAAAGGCTTATTCATATTAAATAATGCCAATTTCAAAGCAGATGGATACGCATCATTCGTAGATTGCGAAAGGTTTACATGATCATTTGGCGAACAAAATTGATACTCACCTTTTTGTTTTCCTAAATGTTCCAAAGCAATATTTGCAATTACTTCATTCGCATTCATATTTGTAGAAGTTCCCGCGCCACCTTGTATCATATCGATCGGAAATTGCTCTGTATATTTCCCAGCAATTAACTCATTTGAAGCGAAAGAAATCGCATCAAATAATTCTTTCGATAAAATTCCTAATTCATGATTAGCTTGTGCAGCTCCTAATTTTACCACACCAAGCGCCTTTACAAATTCAGGATAATGCGACAAATAGTTATTGGAAATTTTGAAATTATTAATGGCGCGTTGCGTTTGTACACCATAATAAGCCGTTTCAGGAATTTGCAATTCTCCTAATAAATCAGACTCCGTTCTCATTTTATTCATTGTTTGTTATTGACGATTAAAGGTAAGGAATAATCTAGTATCTTTTTGAAAAGCATTTTGTCAAAAAATTCAAAAAATCTATATCTTTAAAACATTAACACAAAAGAGATGAAAGCAGCTCGTTATTATTCATTAGACATTTTTCGTGGCGCAACTGTTGCGTTGATGATTTTAGTAAATAATCCAGGAACTTGGTCAGCTATGTTCGATCCTTTGAAGCATGCAGAATGGCATGGCTGCACACCAACAGATTTGGTTTTTCCTTTCTTTTTGTTTGCTGTAGGAAATGCAATGGCTTTTGTGATTCCAAAATTGCAACAACAACCTCAACAGATTTTTTGGCAAAAAGTAATAAAACGAACAATTTTAATTTTCGGAATTGGATTATTCATCAATTGGTGGCCATTTTTCAAATGGGATAATAATGAACTTATTTTCAAAGCATGGAAAGATTCAGAAGAAAGCGGAATCCGAATTATGGGCGTTTTACAACGAATTTCAATTGCTTATTTTTTTGCTTCGGTTATTACTTTTTATTTTAAACAAAAACAAGTTTTATTGATAAGTTGTGCGATTCTTCTACTTTATTGGGTTTTAACTTTCGGACTTGGAACTTCTGATCCTTATTCATTAGAAGGTTTTATCGGAACTAAAATCGATAATCAATTGCTTGGTTTAGCAC
This sequence comes from Empedobacter sp. UBA7620, assembly GCF_002484185.1. NCBI lineage: Bacteria > Pseudomonadati > Bacteroidota > Flavobacteriia > Flavobacteriales > Weeksellaceae > Empedobacter > Empedobacter sp. UBA7620. Next base: position 107,680 of record NZ_DLJI01000002.1, read on the forward strand.
ATATTTACAAAGGAGAGGGTGTTCCGTTTGATCCCGAAGGAATTTTCAGTACAATTTCTACCATTCCACAAGTTTTATTTGGGTATTTGGTTGGTGATTATATTCAGAAACAAGGAAATATCAATTGGCTAAATCGTCCGTTACCAAAAACTGACAATCCGCAATATAAAATGTTAGCTGGTTTATTTGTTTTAGGAACAATTGCGTTGACAATTGGTTACGTTTGGCAATGGGACTTTCCGTACAATAAAAAGATTTGGAGCAGTTCTTATGTTTTCAACACAACTGGTTTAGCTATTTTGACAATTGGCGCAATGATTTGGTTCATCGAAATTTTAGGCATAAAAAATGGTTTTATGAAATTCTTTGATGTTTTCGGAAAAAATCCTTTATTCATCTTTGTTCTTAGCGGATTATTACCTCGATTATTAGGTTTAATCAGAATTGAAGCTGGTTTAAATGATAAAGGAGAAATCAAATTCATTTCACCATTGGGTTGGGTTTACGAAAATATTTGTGCAAAGATTCCTGGAATTCCAGAAATTGGTTCATTTGTTTATTCGCTAATTTTCTTAGCTTTCTTTTGGTGGCTAGCTTATTTATTAGATAAAAAGAAAATTTATATTAAAGTTTAAAAGTTTTACGTTTTAGGTTATAAGTTTTTAGAAGAGATGTCTCGATTCCTCGACATGACATCAAATTATTTTCTTTTCATATTAAATTAAACGAGTGAAACGATCTCGAAACATCTAATATTTAAAAACAATCTGCTTATAAAAATTAAACTTTCTTATAAACCGCATAAAACTGATAAAAATGTTGAATATTCTCAACATCAAAAATGATTTGTTTCCATTGGTTTAATTCCAAAATCAATTGATTTTCGTGTTGAATAAACTTTCCAACAAAAATTTCATCATCATTCAAATACAAACCAAATTTATCATTGACCAAATGTAAATTTTCCACTTCCAAATGCTCAAAAAATAAAATAGACGATTCTTCTTCTGTAAAATCAATAGGAGAAGCGATACTCGAAGAATATTCTAACGCAATAAATTGATGTGAATTATAAATTGGAAAATAGATTGAAGGATAATTTTCTAAGTTCGAAAACAACTCTTTTTTTGCTTGGATAACTTCTCGAGATAAAAAAGGAATCGCGCTCAAATTTTTAACATTTCGCAACATATCAGCTTCCTCGAAATAGTTATCAAAGTGTAATATTTCGTTAACTGTTAAGTTTTTTTCGATTAAATGACTTATCGGAATGCTAAAATATTTAGCAATTTGAGAAATTGTTTCAATTTTTGGTTCTGCACGTTTTTCTTCATAAGATGAAATATTTCCTCTACTAACTTCAAATAAGTCAGCAAAAGCCTGTTGAGTTAAGTTCTTAACCTGTCTTAATTTTTTTATATTTTCACCTATTTTTGTCATTATTTAAAATTTTAACATTTTTAATTGCTAATTATTTTAGCAAGTTGTTTAATTTTATGGAAACAAATTACAAAAAACACGAATAACAACAAAATGAATTATTTTTCGAAGATTGAAAATTTTATTCAAAACATCAATTACACCATCAGTTACAAAGACGAAAAAGAAGGTGTTTTTATGATTGAAAATTTATTGGATGGTGTTCAAAATCTGATTGTAGGAATTGCACCACCTGTCATCATTTTCGAGTTGTATTTATTTACAATTACAAATGATAATCTGGAAATGCTAAAAGCGTTGTTGATGAAAAATCGCGATATCATTCATGGTGCTTTTGCAATAACAGAAGACGGAAACAAAGTTATTTATCGTTACACACTTCAAATTGCGAATCTTGATCAAAACGAATTTGAAGCAACGTTAAACTCTTTGAGTTTATTGATGAGCGAATATTCTGCTCAATTAATCGAATTTTCTAAACAATAAAACAATATCACTATGAATATTTTCAAACGTATTTTTAGAATTGGACAAGCAGAAATACATTCGGTTGTCGAAAAAATGGAAGACCCAATTAAAATGACTGAACAAGGAATTCGCGAAATGCGCGACGATCTTAATCAATCATTAGAAGCTTATGCAAAAGTAAAAGCGATGGCAATTCGTTCGCAAAATAGCGTAGACAAAAAGAAAGAAGAAGCGGCAGATTACGAACGAAAAGCAATTCTTTTGTTAGAAAAAGCTGGGCGAAGTGAAATTACAGTTGAACAAGCCGAAAGTTTAGCGAAAGAAGCTTTGGGCTTAAAGAAGCAATTGTTAGAAGAAATTACTGAATTAGAAAATCAAGTAATTATTCATGAAAAATCTGCAAATGAAGTCCATAAAAATGTCGAAGTTCTAAAATTCAACATTAATAAATGGGAAAATGAATTGACAACGTTAAAAGCGCGTGTAAAAGTTGCTGATGCGACAAAACAGGTAAACAAACAAATGGCAAAAATTGATGCAAATAGCACAATTAGCATGTTAGAACGCATGAAAGCCAAAGTAGAAGAAGACGAAGCGCTTGCGCAAGCTTACGGAAGTTTGGCGGATAATTCGAAAACAGCTGATGATGAAATTAATGAAACCTTGAAAGGAGATTTGATTCAAAATGAATTAGAAGCTTTGAAGCTAAAAATTCTATCGAAAAATCAAGAATAAATCACTTTTTATAGTGAGTTTTATTTCTTTAAAATAATAGAACTTAATCATTTTTAATTTTGAAACTATATGCCAAAATTTGAATACAAAACAATCGAAATAAAAGCTGAACAAGGAATTTTCAAAGTCTCTATCGACCAAGAATATTTAGATAAATTATTGAATCAATACGGAGCAGAAGGCTGGGAATTAACCTCCTCTACTCCATTGTCAAATAATGGAATAACTTACAGAATTTATTTTACCTTTAAAAGACAACTTTAACACTAAAAATCAACGCTAATGAGCGAAATTTTAAACCTTCTTTTCAATCCATTGGCCAATGGAATTATGACCATTCTGATGGGATTTTCTCTCGTCTATTGGGTGTTTCAATTGTTGGCTGGTGACGGAATTGACCTTGGAACTGATTCAGATTTTCATATCGGAGACATCAATGATGTTGATGCGCACCACGAAATTGACGCCGATCACGATGCTGATGCTGACGTGCATCACGAGCCAGGTTTTTGGGCAAAATGTTTAGAATTTATCAATGTTGGTAAAGTTCCGTTAATGGTAATTATTACCTTGTTCAAATTTATCAGTTGGGTGATTACCATTATTTCTTCGATTGTTTTTGGATTAAGCAAGTTAGGATTGTATTCTGTTTTAGTTTTAATTCCAGTTTTCATCATCGCTTATTTTATGATGCATTGGATTACAAAACCACTCGTAAGAGTTTATGCAGAATTAGGCTATCACGGAGAAGACGAAACAGATTTTATTGGAAGAGTCGGAAAATCGAAGTCTAAAATCACTGGTGATAAAATAGGTTCTGCTGAATTTCAAATCGAGAAAGATATTATTACGCTTAACATCAAAAGTCAAAATGGCGAAGAAATTAATTTTGGTGACACCATTATTATTACTGACGAATCGCCGTCAAATCATTATTATTTCGTCATCAAACACATTACTTTAAACAATATTTAACCTAATTATGATACTATTATTTCAACTTACTTCGTTTATTATCGAAGATATTTTAACCTTAATTATTAACTAAATCAATCAAAATATAATAAAAATCTCATGACAAATTTTATTCTTTTAGCAGTTGGTGTCATCGTTTTCATCTTTATTGCTTTCATCGTCGTTTTAAGCGTTTTCTATAAAAAAGTTCCGCAAGGAAAAGCCATCGTTCGTACTGGTGTTGGAGGTTCGCAAGTAGCATTCAACAAAGGAATGTATGTAATTCCTGTTTTCCATAAAATGGAAATTATGGACATTTCGATCAAAAAAATTGACATTGCGCGTCAACAACATGATGGATTAATTTGTAAAGACAACATTCGTGCAGATATCAAAGTTGCATTTTTTGTTCGAGTTAATAAATCGGTGAATGATGTAATCAATGTTGCACAAAACTTAGGAACAGAACGTGCATCAGAACCAGAAACATTAAAAAGTATTTTTGAAGCAAAATTCTCAGAAGCCTTAAAAACAGTTGGTAAAAAATTCGATTTTATCGAATTATACGAAGCTCGACGTGAATTTAGAGATGAAATTTTAAATATCATCGGAACAGATTTGAATGGATATATTTTAGATGACTGTGCGATTGATTATTTAGAGCAAACTGAATTACAATTTTTAAGTCCAGACAATATTTTAGATTCTGAAGGAATCAAAAAAATCACTGAATTAACGGCTCAACAAAATATGAACGCCAATTTAATTCGTCGTGAAGAAGAAAAAGTTATCAAAAAACAAAACGTTGAAGCGCGCGAAGCTATCTTAGAATTAGAACGTCAATTAGCAGAAAAAGAAGAGCGTCAACGCCGAGAAATCGAAAATATAAAAGCACGCGAAGAAGCAGAAATTGCAAAAGTTCGTGAAGAAGAACGTCTAAAAGCTGAATCTGTTCGCATCACAACAGAAGAGCAATTGGCGGTACAAGAAGAAAATAAATTGCGTCAAATTATTATCGCAGAAAAAAATAAAGTTCGTACTGATGCCATCGAAACAGAGCGTGTAGAAAAAGATCGTGCATTAGAGCAAACAGAACGTGAACGAATTGTGACTTTAGCGCAGATTGATAAAGAAAGATCAATCGAAGTTGAGAAGAAAAATATCCAAGGCGTTATCAAAGAACGTGTTCTTTTAGAAAAAGGCGTGATCGAAGAGCAACAAGGCGTGAAAGACGTTGAAGTTTACCGTGAAGTTGAACGTCAGAAACAAGCCGGAATTATTGCTGCATCGCAAGAAGCGGAAGAGCGTTTAATCGAAACTGTAAAAGCTGCGGAAGCATCTAAAATTGCAGCAGAACAAGAAGCTGCTCGTCAAGTTATCGAAGCTGATGCTCAAAAACAAGTTGCAGAACGTAAAGCACAAGAGTTATTAATTGATGCGGAAGCGAAAAAAGAAGCATCTGCAAAAGAAGCGGAAGCGCGTAAAATTATTGCAGAAGCACAAGCGAAAGAAGAAGCTGCAATTGGTTTATCTGAAGCAGAAGTAATGGTTGCGAAAGCAGAAGCGGAAGAAAAACAAGGAACTGTAGAAGCGTCTGTTATCGAGAAAAAAGCGGAAGCGTTGCGTAAAGAAGGTTTAGCGCAAGCGGAAGTTGTACGTGAAAAAGCGTTGGCAGAAGCGAAAGGAATCGAGGAAAAAGCAGAAGCAATGAAGAAATTGGACGGTGTTGGAAAAGAGCACGAAGAGTTCAAACTTCAATTACAAAAAGAAAAAGACATCGAATTGGCTCAAATAAACATTCAAAAAGATATTGCTGGAGCGCAAGCTGAGGTGTTATCAACTGCATTAAAATCTGCAAAAATTGATATTGTTGGTGGAGAAACGATGTTCTTCGAAAATATTGTCAAACAAGTTTCGAATGCAAAAGGTTTCGATCATTTAATCGACAATTCTAAACATGCAACAGATATCAAAAATGCGTTGATTGACGAAGATGGTGGAAGCGATTTAGCTGGAAAAGTGAGAAGTCTTGCCGATAAATATGGTATTTCGTCAAACGACATCAAAAACTTAACAATTACTGCTGCATTAATTAAATTGCAGCAAGCTGCTTCGGCTTCTGGAAACAACGAAGACACAGGATTTATCAATTCTCTTTTCGGAATTGCGAATCAATTAGGTGTTTCAAATAAAAAAATAGGTTAATACAACCTATTGTACATTTTGAATTAAAATTCGTCAATTCGAGTGATTTTTAGAAATGAAATGAATAAAAATTGTATCGAGAATTAAGTCGAATTTTATCTTCCAAAACCTTATTCTCGATACAAAATTCTAAAAGAATTTCACTCGAATTGACGGTTTTATTGATAAAATCATCAAAATGTACAATGGTTTAATTTATTAAACAACAATAGAGTGATTGAAATTTTACCGTTTCAATCGCTCTTATCAACACGTTTAATCACCTTTTAGATTTTAATTTAATGCAAGAAGAAAAAAATATTAACGTTACCGAAACGCTTGATGCAGGCGCGTACGAAATCATCCGAAAAAGACTTCTTACACAAAAAGATTTTCTTTCGGAAAGATTAACGAAATTGAACGAAGCTCGTAAAGAGGTGTTCAATTCTACCAATTTTGCATTAAGCGCAAACCAAAGAATTACGACAGAAAACACTTGTATTTCACGTGGAATTATCGCGTTCGATAAATTATGTATTTTTGGGTACAACGTCCATTTCGGTTTACGCACAGACATTCAGTTGAGCGATGTTTTTAGTATTTATCTGTTTCAAGAAAATCAATTTATTCCTCAACCTCTCGACTTAATAAACGATCAGAATTTCTTTACAGATTTTCAGAATTTGTATAAATATTACCGCGATTCTATCTTTTCTAAATTTCGTAGAACAGATAATTATTTATACATGGTTTTCCAAACCAGCAAAAGCGCACAAGATTTAAAAGCGTTTAAATGGTTAATCAAAGACGGAAAATTAATTTATCAAGATGATCGCAGCATTCACGAAGTAAAAAAAGCGGATCAATTTGATTTCGAATGGCAAAAAACGTCAATTGATGATCGTCGATTAGGGAAATTTCCACATATTTCTATTTTAGATAAAATTTTTATCGAAGCGATTGGTGGCGATATTACATTCAAAATTGAAGATAATACAGATTCTGGAAAAGGAATTTTCACTGAAAAAGTTACGCATTTAGATCAACAATTAGACGATGCTGAATATTATTACGCCGATTTAGGAAATCTGATTGCGGTTAAAATCAAACCGTTTCAAGAAGATTTTAGAGCGTATATTTACAATGTTCGCACCAAGGAAGTCATCAATATTCCTGCGCTTTTGGACGCGGCTGTTTTGTTGCCAGACAATCAAGGTTTGATTTTTTCGAATGGCTATTATTTACAAAACGGAACCTATCATATTTTCGAAAATAAGTTAGATAATTTTCAATTTTTCCGTCGTATAAATTCTCCAAACGGAGAAGACTTTATGTATATTTTCAATCAAGATGAAACCAATACATACATTCTTTTATCGTACAATATCATTCAACAAAATGTCGAAACACCTATTGTTTGCAATGGTTTCACAATTTTTAAAGACGGTAGTTTAATCTATTTCCGTACCGAAGAAGAAGCAACGCGACATCATCAAGTTCAAATTTGGGAAACGCCTTATGTCGAGCGTTTGGTGGAAAATCAAGAAAAAACAAATCATCCATTATACAAAATTGGAAACAAAGACATTGTAAAAGCAATGGCTGAATCTCAAGAAGTTATCCAATTAATCAACAAAGAAGATTCGTACGAAGGTCTGTATGAGGACATTGTAAAAAAAGCGAATAATATTGTTGATGGATATTTTTGGATCAATGACAAAGATACCTTTGAGCTTGCGATTCCTTTGTTAGAAATCAAAACGGTTGCCAATACAGCGATTGATGAATTTGAAAAAGTCCAAGTTCAGAAAAAATTTGCGCAAGAAACGTTAGAAAAAACGGAAGAATCGATTGAAGAAATCGTTTTCAAAGTAAATAGTACAACGTACAATCAATTGGATTTATTGGTTGAACATTTGGCTGAAGCGCGTAAAATTCAAGGAAAAGTTATTGATTTACGTTCGATTCGCTATATCAATTTAGAGCGCGTTCAAGAATTAGAAAATCAATTGCAAGAAGTAAACGAAAATTTATCAACCAAAACAATTGAGTTTCTTTTATTGGATGAAGCGCTGATTCCGTACGAAGAAAAAGTTGCGGAACAGAAAAATTTAGTGGCTTCTATTGAGAAAGTTGTTGATGCGAAAATAATCGAAGAAGCGTGTCTTAAAATTGCTTCCGAATTAGAATTATTGATTGATATTCTGAATAGTTTAAAAATTGAAGATGCCACGCAAACGACAAAAATTATTGAGAAAATTTCTGTCATTTTTGCTTCGCTTAACGAAGTTCGTGCACAATTAACACGTCAAACTTCTGCGTTAAAAAGTAAAGAAGCTGTTGCCGAATTTTCTGCTCAAATTACGTTGTTAGAACAAAGTGTGGTCAACTTTTTAGAGTTATCAACAACTGCCGAAAAAACGGAAGAATACAATACAAAAATCATTGTTCAGCTCGAAGAATTAGAAAGTAAATTCTCTGATTTTGATGATTTCGCTTTAAAAATTGCAGATAAACGTGACGAAATTATCAAAGCGTTCAATTCAAAACGCGAACAATTGGTTGAACAAACCAACAAACGCACCAATTCTTTAGAGCAAATTGGTTTGCGTGTCTTGAAAAATATCGAAAATAAATCCAAAACTTTTTCAGAAAAAGAAGAAATTTTAGCGTTTTATTCTTCGGATTTAATGATTGACAAAATGCGTCAAATCATTCAAGAATTAAAGGATTTAAAAGATGTTTCGAAAGCCGAAAATCTTGAAAATCTCTTGAAAAAATCGCAAGAAGATACGCTTCGTGTTTTACGTGATAAAACTGAACTTTTTGTTGATGGACAAAATATTATTGCACTTGGACAAAATAAATTTACGGTCAATACGCAGCAATTAGCGCTAACTTTGCTGAATCGTAACAACGAATTATTTTATCATTTAACAGGAACAAGTTTCTATCAAAAAGTTAAAAACGAAGAAATTTATCGTTATCAAGATATTTGGAATCAAGAATTTGTTTCGGAAAATCAATTGGTTTATCGCGCTGAATATTTGGCTTATCAAGCTTTTTTAGCGAGAAATCAAAAAGATTTCGATGCTGAAAAATTCATCAATCAAATCATTGAACAAAATTATTCGGAAGGTTATATAAAAGGCGTTCACAATTTTGATGCGTTGCGAATTTTCACTGAATTAGTAAATATTAATTCGAAATTGGATGTCTTACAATTTGATGCTCAAACACGCACAACTGCTCAAGTTTTTTGGCATTCATTAGAAAAGAATTTACAAGAAAAATTGAACGCGATGATTAATTCAGCTCAATTAATTTTGAAAAATTTTCCGAATTCAAATCGTTTTGAAAATATTCTAAATGAAATCAAATCGCTTTTTGAAAATTGGGAAACTGAATGGGATAAATCGCAAACCTCATCAGAAAAAATTGCCAATTATTTATTTACAACTTTCACGAAATATCAAGCTTTTTCGATGAGTAGAGAAGCTGAAACTTTTCGAAATGAATTTGTAAATTATTTAGAAAAAAATAAAAATTCGGATGATTTCAATGCATTGATTGCAGATGAACAATTTTCTTCAACAGAGAAATTTTATTTGATCGAAAACTGGATTCATTCTTTTATAGATGAAAACGAAAATTATTCGTCATATAGAAATGTGGTGAATGAAGCGGCGACAATGCTTTTATTTTCGAAAGATCAATATCATATAAATGATGGAAATCCTATCATCAAAATTGAAGATTTGAAAGGAAATCATGCTGTAATTGTTGAAGGAATTTATACTCAAAATTATCATGAAATCATTTCGAAATTAGAGCATTTTTCAACTGTTGATGTTCCAAATTTTAAATCATTCCAAAAGCTAAAAGAAGAAATTTCTAAATCGTATGAAAAAGATTTAAAAATCGCAGAATTTGAACCAAAAGTTTTGACATCATTTGTTCGAAATAAATTAATCAACGAAGTTTATTTTCCTTTAATCGGAAATAATTTAGCCAAACAATTGGGAACAGCAGGCGAAAACAAGCGCACCGCACGTATGGGAATGTTGTTGTTAATTTCGCCTCCAGGTTATGGAAAAACGACGTTGATGGAATATTTAGCCAAAACAATGGGCTTGCATTTTGTGAAAGTGAATGGACCTACAATTGGACATAACATTACGTCAATCGATCCAATCGAAGCCAAAACTTCTGGAGAAAGAGAAGAATTGAAAAAGATCAATCTTTCGTTTGAAATGGCTGATAATGTAATGTTGTACTTGGACGACATTCAACATTTGAGTGCAGAATTTTTACAGAAATTTATTTCATTAGCTGATGGACAGCGAAAAATTGATGGAATTTTCGAAGGAGAAAGTAAAACCTACGATTTACGTGGAAAACGTTTTTGTATTGTAATGGCTGGAAATCCATATACGGAAAGCGGTTCTAAATTTCAGATTCCAGATATGTTAGCCAATCGTGCCGATGTATATAATTTGGGTGATGTAATTGGTGATACGGAAACTTTGTTCAATTTAAGTTTGATTGAAAATGCGACAGGCGATAATCCTTATTTGGATAAAATTGCTTCAAAAAGTTTAACCGATTTTTACAAGTTAGCAAATTTTGTAACCGAAAATCAAGAACAACTTCCAAATTTGGAAGGCAATTATTTGAAACAAGAAATTGACGATTTTATTGCTGTTTTGAAACATGTGATTAAGATTAGAAATATAGTCGTAAAAGTCAATCAAAATTATATTGCAAGCGCAGCAATGCAAGATGATTACAGAACTGAACCGCCTTTCAAGATGCAAGGTTCGTACAGAAATATGTCAAAATTAGTTTCGAAAATTGTTCCGATGATGAACGAAAAAGAAATTAATGAAACGATTTTGGCGCATTACGAAAGTGAATCTCAAACGTTGACAACAGATGCAGAATCGAATCTTTTGCGCTTAAAAGAAATTGCAGGTTTGATGACTTCCGAGGAAAAAGAACGTTGGGAAACGATAAAAGCAACGTTTGTCAAAAACAATAAACATGGCGGCTTGAATAAAGACGATAAAGTTTTTTCTCAACTGCTCGAATTCAATGAAAATTTGGAAGGAATTATCAAAGCAATCTTGAAAAAGTAATATTAAAACTGCTCAAAATGAGCAGTTTTTTTTACATTTAACCTCAACCAAAACATTTACTATGAAAAAAATAACCTTTCTTTTTGTACTATTTAGTTCAATTTTTTCCTATTCTCAAGACACGATTTTCATTAATCATAGAGGCGATACAATTTCAGGTAAAGACTTAAGTAAATTAGAAAAAAAGCGAACAACAAAAAAAATAGTTCAAAACAATCAACTAAAATCCGTTATCTATTCTAATTTTTTAATTAAAGAAAAACCTCAAGCTTCTTACACTGGGATTTTTCAAAATGGAAAACCTTATGATGGATATTTCATCAATAAGATTATTCTGAACGAAATTCCTTTAGTTGATTTTTACGAAAAAGGCGAACTAAAATATCAGTATTCTTTTGATTTTTTGAAGCAATTAGATAATTATCAATTTTATGAATATGATCAAAAAAGTGTCTACAAAAATGGCAAAATTGTAGACGGTTTTGAGTTTTTCGATAGCGAAGAAGGTTTTTTAATTCGAATTGGATATAAAAATGAAAAGGCAAATTACCTTGAAATGAATCTTTTCGCAATGCACGCTTTTAACCGATTATCATTTGATTATAATGGAAAAGAAATCGTGGTGAAAGATTTTGAGAAGCAAACTTCAATCAAATTAACAGAAAAAAATAATGGCATTTTTGCAGAAGTTTTTGATGAAAACGGAAAATTGATTGTCAATAATCAACAAAAAGAAGTACAAAAAAGTTCACCTAATTCTACTACAATTTTTAAAATAGAAAATAATCAACTGAAAGAAGAGAACATATCTCCAGAGAGTTTAAACCCTTTAATCGAAAAAGTTTATAAAGAAATCAACCCATTAATTGTGTTGATTTATTCTGCTGTTGCATGTAATCGAACGATGAAAATAGATGATTTGTTTAATCAATTTGCAGAAATTTTTAAATCAAATAATATTCAAAAATTATTTTCTCAAGAATCATTTATAGAAGGTCCAAATAAAGTGCTTTCAAGTTTGAGTTATAATAAAAATGGAAATCCTGATTGGGGAATTAAAATTTCTGAAACAGAAAAAAAGTATTTGGTTGAATTTTATAAAGAAGGAAAAGTGACTTTTACTAAAAAAGTAAATTCTATCGACGAAGTTCAAGAAACGATTAATTCTCTTTTAGTAAAACCTGAAGAAGAATAAACAAAGCCGCTCATTGAGTGGCTTTATTATTAATTAAATTTATCTCCTCTGAATATTTTCACAGGATTTCCTCTTGCAATAGACGTTTGATTGTTCCATTTTTCTTGAACCAAGTCCTTCAATTTATTGGTTTCAAATTCTTGTAATTTCAATAACAAACGTGTTGTTGCAATTTTTTTGTTCTGATGTTGCGAACGCGAATCCATCGAAACAACAGAAATTCCACTTGGTTGATGCGTTGCACGAACAGCCGAATTTACTTTGTTTACATTTTGTCCACCATTTCCAGAACTTCGCATTGTTTGGTAAACAATTTCATTTGGATTAATTGAATTTTCTTTCGGAATTTCTAATTCAAAACAACCAATAAACCAGTTTTTTCGTTGATGAAATTTTCGATACGGACTTTTACCAATCCATAAAATTGTTCCAATCCATAAAATTGTTCCAATCCAAGGTATCAAAAATGTGTTTAAATCATTCCCTTCAAGTTCTATAATCACAGATGAAAGTTGATTAAAATCTTTATCAATTTCTCTTTCGATTACGTCAAACTTAATATCGGATTTTGTGCACGCTTCCGAAAACTTTTTAAAAACATTAGTTACCACAAAATTGCATTCTGCAGGTCCTCTACCCGATGTAAGTTGAATAATTTTTTTCATCATCATTATTTATCCATTCGTACAATTTTCGGCGTAAAAGTTCCCAACACTTTCACTAATTCGGTTTGTAAATTCATCACCGTTTTGATGTTTTTATACGCAAATGGCGCTTCATCAACACTTCCTCCTATCAGCTCAATTTCTGCATCTTTCAATTGTGCATTCATAAAGCTTTTGGTAATCGTTGATTTACATTTTGCACGTGACATTTTTCGTCCCGCACCATGCGAAGCCGAATTAATACTCGATTCATTTCCCAATCCTTCGACAATATAACCGTTCGCGGTCATCGAACCTGGGATAATTCCTAAAACTCCTTCTCCAGCTGGCGTTGCACCTTTGCGATGAACAATTCGTTCCGTTCCATCAACCATTTCCTTCCACGCAAAATTGTGATGATTTTCGATGTTAAAAACGATACGTTTTCCTATAGCTTTCGCAATTCTTCGGTGAATATCGTCGTGACAAGCCTTTGCATAATCTCCTGCCAAATTCATCGCAGCCCAATACTCTTGTCCATCGTGCGTACCCAAATCCAACCAAGCCAAATGCTGAACTTGTTTCGGAAGCGGACATTGTTTCGCCGCCAAATATGTGTAATATTTTGCAATATTTGCACCCAAACCACGCGAACCACTATGCGATAAAACAGCCAAATATTCACCTGGAATCAAGTTCCATTCTGGTTTTACCTCGTCTAATTTTACAATCCCAAACTCAACAAAATGATTCCCTCCGCCCGAAGTTCCCAATTGTTGATAAGCTTTTGTTTTCAAACTTTTCAAGATTGGAATTTCATCAAAAATAGAACGTTCAAAAATTTCGTGATCAGCTTTTAATTTATGCGTTTCATACATTCCGAATTTGGTATGATCTTGCAAAATCTGAATCAATTGATGCGATTTTCCTTTCAAAAAACTGGCTGGTAAATCGTAAACCGAAAGACTCATTCTACAACCAATATCCACACCAACTCCATACGGAATCACCGCATTATCCGTCGCCAAAACGCCACCAATCGGCAATCCATAACCTGAATGTGCATCTGGCATCAAAGCGCCTTTTACCGAAATCGGCAATTTCAACGCGTCATACAATTGAAATTTTGCTTGTTCATCAATTTCATTTTCACCAAAAATCGAAAAAGGCGAACGCGTCGTTTTCAATTCTTGTAATCTAACCTCAACTGGTTTTATCAATCCTTCCGCAACTTTTCCCCAAATTCCGTGACCAATGTACTTTTCTGGTTCGAGTAAAACTTCTTTTGCTTCGTTGAGAATCGTTTGTTTCTTTTCTTTTTTTCTGTATCGATGAATTTGCCCAATTGCAATATTGATCGAATTATTTTTTGGAAAGCCTAATTTTATGAAGTCCTTTCCAGAGATTTTATTTCCCATGATTAATGTCTTTTAGATAGCTGATGTTCTTGTTCTATCAGCATTTCAGCGATTTCTGTCGCCGAATTTTTGTTGTTAAAAAATTTCCTTTTGGTAAAAGGGTTTTTAAATTTTGATTTTCGTTCATACGAATAACCCCCTCCAACTATTTTTTTCAAGAGGATTCCTTGATTTTTATACTTATCAAAAAAGTGATCGATTTGTGCTTCTTCGCGCTTCAAATCAATATCAAGTGGTTTGTAATGCGTAATCATGTTTGGTTTGATGATTAATCGAAAACGCCACGGTTGTAGAAATTCATAAATTCCTTTGAAACGTTTTGTTTTTGGATCATACACCTGAATACACGCAAAATATCGACGTTCTTCATCATTCAAAATTGAATGCGAACCTGAATATTCGTAAGGTTGTAATTGTTTCAATTCTTGAATTCTCGGAACATAAATTCGTTTTCCGTTTCGTTTTCGTTTTTTTACAAACTTTCGTGTTTCTGCATATTGAGAGGTATTAATTTTCTTCAGAATTTGAGTAAAAAACTTAATGTCATTTTCCTTTTTAATATCTTCTCTCAATACAAAATAACGTTCGAAACCTTTTTGATACGGCTCTTTTAAAGGAACAAGCGGAATAGCTTTTTGCTCTTTAAAGATTTCTTTTCGACGTTTATATTTATCTCTTACATTTTTTTCTTTTGCTGTTTTTACACTTCTTTTCCTTGCTCTTTTTGTTCGCAAACGAGTAGAAAAGAAAATTGAATCTTCCATAACATGGATTATTTGATTGCAAATAATTGTTTTGAAATAATTAGCGCTAATTATTTCTTCTTCGGAAGTTTTTAGAAGTTATTCTGAATCTAGAATAGAATAATAAAAGAAAAAGCCCGAAGAATCCTCCGGGCTTTTGATATAATAAGTAAATTATTTACGATTTATAAGCACGAAGAATGCTCATTGCAAAATCTGTTGCAATAGCTGAAAACTGATATGTCGTTTCTTTGAACATTTTATTTCTTCGTTATTAAATTGTTATACGTTATGATTTTTATCAGTGCAAATTTAAGTCAATAAAATTCACATTTCCAAATCGTTTGTGAAATTTCACTAAAAATAGGGATAAAAATATTATTGATTTTCAGCATTCATAGTGTCATACAACGAATAAATTTTTAGATTTTGAATTGATTTTTCTCCTGTTATAATACGAGTTTCATTTGGTATTAAATCAAAAAAATTATCATCAAATTGATTGTTTTCGTCCAATAAATAAACATCTTTTGCCAAAACATTTGTCGAAATTTCGAATTGATTATGATTAATCTTTTTAATTTTAATTGTTGGTTTTGTTAAAGCTAAATCTTTCGGTTTTTCGAAGAAATAATTTCTCGAATATTTTTCTCCATTTGATTCAAATTCAATTCGAATAAAAGCTTTAATTGAAGAAGTTCCTTTTAAAATTTCATTAGTTAATTCCGATATTTTAGTAGAAGAATTAGACGAAATCGTTACATCTTTATCATTAGTCCAATGTTGGTTTCCATTAAAATCAATTACAGAAAACTTTGCTTTTCCTTTCAAATCTTTCAATAAATCATTTACGATATAAATTTTGTACACTTTTTCTTCTTTCTCAACTGAAATCAATACTTTTTCGAAACTTCTTTTCACTTGATAATGTAATGCTTTCCAATTTCCTAATTTATCCAAAGACGCCCACGAAGTCACAGGCCAAACGTCATTCAATTGCCAATATAAACTTCCCATATTGTACGGTTTTGCGCGTCGATGTGCCTCAATCGCAATCTGAATTCCGCGCGCTTGCAACAATTGCGAAACGTAGTTATACTGCACAAAATCGGTCGGAACAATATAATCGCGTTGCATATATTCGTTGATTGTTTCCCAACCTTTTGGATGTTTTTGATGCGCTAAAATTGTTGTAGAATTCCTACTCAATGTGTCTTGTCCAGAAAACATAGATATTACGGTTTCTAATGTTGGCATTCCTTGAAAACCATATTCAGAAGCGAATCGTGGAACTTTTTTCTCATACATTTCAAATGGTTCCATTCCCCACCAAACGCCCCAATAATGTGAATCTCCTTGTGTTAAACTTTCTTTTTTTCCCCAACCAATCGAAGGTGAAGACGGCCAATAACGGTTCTCTGATTTTGGTAAAATAGAATCCAAAACATTCGGAATAATATGATGAAAAGTCGTTTGATAATCGTTCCAAATACTCAACGAATCTTGTTTCGACCAGCCCATTTGTTTCTGATATCCCCAATTGTGCCACGCCTCATCAATTTCATTATTTCCACACCAAAGCGCGATAGAAGTATGATTTTTTAGTCGATTCACTTGATCAATTGTTTCTTGTTTTACATTGTTAAGAAAATCTTGATCACCAGGATAAAAAGCACAAGCGTACATAAAATCTTGCCAAACCAATAAACCTTTTTCGTCGCATAATTCATAAAAATAATCATCCTCATAAATTCCTCCGCCCCAAATACGAATCATATTCATATTAGCTTCAACCGAACTATTTATCAGCTTTTCGTAATCATTTTTTGAAACTCGTGAAACAAAATTATCTTGCGGAATATAATTTGCACCTTTCATATAGGTCGGAATTCCATTTATTTTAAAATAAAAACTCGATTCAGCTTTATCTTTTTCTTGAACCAATTCTATCGTACGTAAACCAAATTTCAAATGCTTAGAAACCTGTTCATTTCCTTGTTTAATTTTAAACTGATAATCGTACAAATACTGTTCGCCCATTCCATTTGGCCACCATAATTTTGGATTTTGAATTATTTCATCAATCGAAAAATGATTAATTCCTTTGATTAATTTTTGAGTAATTTTTTTCTGATTAAAAATAATTTCTATAGCTGTGCTTTGCTCTGATTGAATGATGAATTTAAAATTCACTTTCGCTTGTTTTTTTTCTAATTTGACAATTTCATGAGACAACTCATTTAGCTTAAAATTACTCCAAGAAATAAGTTCAATTGGTTTATAAACTCCAGCTGTCACCAATCTTGGTCCCCAATCCCAACCATACTGATATTGCGCTTTTCGAGTAAAAACACGCTCGCCTTCTGGTAATTTATATGGAAGTAAATTTGCTAAACGTTTTCCTTCATTTGACGACGATTTGAATTGTATTTCGAGTAGATTATTTTTATCTTTCAAAAAATCTTTGACCGAAACTTCCCAAATTCGAAACATATTATTCGCATCCAGGATCAAATTTCCGTTCAGAAAAACTTTTGCATAGGTATCCAATCCATTAAATTTTAACTGAATATTTTGTGCTTTTCGTTCAGCATCAGTCAAATCAAAAGAAGTTTTGTAGTTCCAATCTTCGTTTTCTACCCATTGCACTTTTACATCATTAACGTCTTTGTAAGGATTTGGAATGATATTATTTAACATCAAATCAGTATGAACAGAGCCAGGAACCTCAGCTTTCAACCATTTTGAATCTCCTTTTTGTTGAAAAGTCCAATTTTCTGAATTCAAATTTCGAGTCGTTTGAGCAGAAAGTTGAATAAATGTAAAAAAAGTAATAACAAAAAATAGTAATCTCCTCATTTTATGCTGATTTTCATAAAGATAAAAATAGCTTAATAATTCATAAAAAAACAAAAGAGATTGTTTTTAATAATCTCTTTTGTTGAATACATAATATAAACTTCGTTAATTATGGGAATAACGAATATGCTAAACTTAGGTTGATCCGGTTATATTTTAATTTTTCAAAGAATAGGGATTCAGAAAAAGATTCTTAAAATCCCTAAACTATTTATAAAAAATAACCTTTTAAAATAATTTGATGTTCTACCCAATAAATGCAAATTTATCTTCGAATATAGAACCTATGATTGGTAAAGGTTTTTTAACACCATTTGCAGCATTGATAATCCCGATTATCATTAAAATTAAAGAAGCAAATCCTAAAATTCCGATAAAAGGAATATTAACTGCATACATAATAATGTTCAAAAGTATTCCCCAAATAAATGAGAAAATTACTAATCCTAAAGCTTGTTTCAAATGAAATTTTAATAAATCATCTGCTTTATCTTTTCCTATAACGAAAGCTATAATCCAGCCAATAATAGTAATGTACGATACGATTGATAATGTTTTGTTATCCATAGTTATAATTTTGTTGGTTATGTTTTGATTTATTTTCTGATACAAATTTGTTCGAAATCAAAATCAAAAAAAAGTTTAGACTTACTACTTTATTACTACAGTCATAAATATCAATGACTACAGATTAACTACAGATTTAAACAACAGTCTAATTGTCAATATTATACATTTTTATAATTCAGGAAATTTTATAGAAGAATTCTTTTATTTCAAACAAAATTTCCCGATTTTTGAAATATGAAAACTCTACCCACCTACCTATATACTATTTTTTTCGTCTTTTATTCTACGATTTTATTTGCTCAGAATAAATACACTGATAGTTTAAAATCAGAATTAAAAAAATCGACTATTTCTGTAAAATCTAAATTTGATTTACTAAATAAATTAGCAGAATTCAGTAGAACTTCCGATCAATATAAGCAAGCTGACTACTATATAAATGAGCAAATAAAACTAAGTAAAAAAGAAAATAATCAGCTCGAATTAGTGAAAGCTTATGTGCAAAGAGGTGTTTCGTACGAAAATCGACAATTGTTTGAGAATGTGCAGAAATCATTGGATACAATTCAAAATATCACCAAAGATTCAAATGAATTTCTCCCAAAAGCTTATCTAAAATATCTATTAGCCTATCATTATATAAATCTTGGAGAATTTGAGAAAAGTCAAAAAATGGTTTTACAATTTATTGCTCAACTCGAAAAAACGCCTGATGAATATATTCTAAAATCTAAAGCAAATTATCTCCTATATGCGGTTCATGCGACTTGGAATGATGCGAAAAATTCTATTCTATATGCTGAAAAATCGTTGAAATTTGCCGAATTATCATCCGACAAAAATCTTCTTGTCCCTGCTTATGCAAATCTTGGTGTGGCACAATCGTTAAAATATATGGAATCTAAAAATTCTAAGGATTTAGATGAGTTAATAAAAACTAGTAAAAAGGCGGTGCAGATTAGTGAACAATATCAAAATCAAGTTACAAACTACAACTATGCTATTGCTTTACTAAATTTAGCTGATTATCAACGTAATTATACCAAATTAACGGTTAATGATAAAAATGAAATCAAGCAAAATAGTTTCAAAATTATAGAATTATGTAAAACGATTCCGAATTCACAAGAAATTTCTGCTGGCGCATTGGGATTATTGAGTGGTTTGGCAAAAGATGAAAATCAGATAGAACTTGCCGAAAAATATTTGCTAGAAGCTAATATTATTTTGCACACACAAAAAATCAAGAATTTTTATGCGCTTGTTGCAAATTCAACTGAATTAGCCAATTTGTATCAACAAAAAGGAGAATTTCAAAAAGCGTTTGAATTTCAGAAAAAAGCAACTGATTATTCAACAGATTTATACAATCAAGATCAAGCAGAAACTTCAAAAAAATTGGAAGCTCAATTTCAATCAGAACGAAAAGAAGAAGAATTAACCAATTTGGAAGCAAAAAACAAAAGTCTGCAAAAAGAAAGAATTTTATACATCTGTCTTGCTTTTATAGGAATTATTGGTGCGTTTTTTATGTTTCGTTCTTATCATTTCAAACTGCGTTATTCAGTTGGTCGAGAAAATCAACTTAATTCAGAAAAACAAGAAGCACATCTAAAATTACAATTGCAAGAAGAAGAACAAGCCCGAATTTTGGCGGAACAAGAGTTATTAACATTACAACAGCAGAAATTGCAAGACGAAGTTTTGGCTAGTCAACTACATTTGGAACATAAAAATCAAGTTTTAAAAAATCTGAAAGATAAGATTGGGAATGAATCTTCTATCAATTTAAAACAAGTTATGCGAGAAGAAAATTTATTAGATAATGATTTTGAAAGTGCTAAATTTAGAATTCAAGAATTACATCCAAACTTTTTCAAAACGCTAAACGAACATTCTAAGCAAAAACTAACACCTCTAGATTTGAAATATTGTTCGTATATCTATCTTGGTTTAGACACCAAACAAATTGCAACTATTCTTAATATTGAACCAAAAAGTGTACGAATGACAAAGTATCGTTTGAAGCAAAAATTTGGTCTAGTAAAAGAAGATGAATTGTATACTTTTTTCCATCAGATAATTGCTTAAAACAATTATTGTTTTATTACTTTTATAAAAAAATGAAAAAAAATTTATTATTTATTCTACTTACAACAATTTCAACTTTTTGTTTTGGTCAAGAATCTGTTAAATATCCAATATTTCCAGGTTGTAATAAATATAAAACAAATGAAGAATTGAGCAAATGCTTTTCTGAAAAATTATGGTATGAATTGAATGACCAAACCCAAGATTCTAGTGAGGATTTTTTCAAAGAAAATAAATCTGTACATGAGTTAACTTTATATTTTACAGTTAAAAAAGATGGAAAAGTAACAAATTATAGCTTTTCAAAAGATAGTGACGCATTGATTTCAACAACTTATCTTAAACGAATTTCGAAAGTTTTTAAATACTACGAACAAAAAGGTAAAAAAATAATTCCAGCTTCTGAGAATAATAAATATAAAGATTTTACAATCACGTTTAAGGTTAAATATAAAGGTTAAAACTTATTTACAGAGAGTTTTTCAAAGAAAAATGATGATATTACTTATTTTTAACTCAGCATTTCTCACTTCAACTCTCGTTAATTTATTAAAATATAATTCATAATATTTTTCAAAATACTTGCAGTCTGCACGGAAAAGATTATTTTTGCCTATTCGACAAATAGAATATGAAAAATATCCGTAATTTCTGTATTATCGCCCATATTGACCATGGTAAAAGTACCTTGGCCGATCGTTTATTGCAAGTAACAAACACGATTTCTGATCGCGAGTTACAAAATCAAACTTTAGACGATATGGATTTGGAACGCGAACGCGGAATCACAATTAAATCACACGCCATCCAAATGGAATATGAAAAAGATGGTGAAAAATATATTTTAAATTTAATTGACACTCCTGGTCACGTGGATTTTTCTTACGAGGTTTCTCGTTCGATTGCCGCTTGTGAAGGAGCTTTGTTAATTGTAGATGCTGCGCAAAGTATACAAGCACAAACTATTTCTAACCTTTATTTGGCTTTAGAAAATGATTTGGAAATCATTCCAGTTTTGAACAAAATCGATTTACCTTCTGCAAATCCGGAAGAAGTAACAGACGATATTGTTGATTTGATTGGTTGTGATCCCGAAGACGTTTTGCGTGTAAGTGGAAAAACAGGTGAAGGTGTGTTAGAATTGTTACACACAATTATCGAAAAAGTTCCTGCGCCAGTTGGTGATCCAGATGCACCGTTACAAGCCTTGATTTTTGACTCTGTTTATAATCCTTTCCGAGGAATTGAAGCTTTTTATAAAGTGGTAAATGGAGAAATCAAAAAAGGAGATCAAGTAAAATTCATGGCAACCAACAAAAAATATGGTGCCGATGAAATTGGAACCTTAAAACTGAATCAAGTTGAAAAGAAAGTCATTAAAACTGGTGATGTAGGTTATATTATTTCTGGAATTAAGGAAGCTTCTGAGGTAAAAGTTGGAGATACAATTACATTAGTAGAGAATCCTGCAAGCGAAGCTATTGATGGTTTTGAGGAAGTAAAACCAATGGTTTTCGCAGGTATTTATCCAGTTGACACAGAAGATTACGAAGATTTGCGTGCTTCTATTGAAAAGTTACGTTTGAATGATGCTTCATTAACTTTTGAGGCTGAATCTTCTGCTGCTTTAGGTTTCGGTTTCCGTTGTGGATTCTTAGGAATGTTACACTTAGAAATTATTCAGGAGCGTTTAGAGCGTGAGTTCAACATGACAGTAATTACGACTGTTCCTAACGTTTCGTATGAAGCTTATTTGGAGAAAGATCCAGAAAAAATGATTCCGGTTCATAATCCATCTGAATTACCAGATCCATCAGGATTAAATCGTGTTGAAGAACCATATATTCGTGCAGCAATCATTACAAAATCTGAATTCGTAGGTCCTGTAATGAGTTTATGTATTGAAAAACGTGGTGAATTACAATCTCAAAATTATTTAACTCAACATAGAGTAGAAATGATTTTCAATATGCCTTTGGCTGAAGTTGTTTTTGATTTTTATGATCGATTAAAATCTATTTCAAAAGGATATGCATCGTTTGATTATGCCCCTTCTGGAATGAAAGCTTCGAAATTGGTAAAAGTTGATATCATGATTAATGGTGAAGTTGTGGATGCTTTATCTGCCTTAATTCACGTTGATAATGCTTACAATATTGGAAAAAAAATGTGTGAGAAATTACGCGAATTAATTCCTCGTCAACAGTTTGATATTCCAATTCAGGCAGCGATTGGTGCAAAAATTATTGCGCGTGAAACAATTAAAGCGTTGCGTAAAGACGTTACGGCGAAATGTTACGGTGGTGATATTTCTCGTAAACGTAAATTATTAGAAAAGCAAAAAGCTGGTAAGAAGAAAATGCGTCAAATTGGACGTGTAGAAGTTCCACAATCTGCTTTCTTAGCTGTTTTGAAATTGAATGATTAAAATTTTTATATAATTATATAAGAGCTACTTTTTTAAGTAGCTCTTTTTTTTGAACTCACTGTAACAAATATCACAGATATTTTAAAACAATTTAATGAACTTTGATAAAAAAGTAATAATGATTTTAATTCAAATAAATTTTGATTTTCCTATTCAAATGATGGGAGAAAATTTAACAAAAAATGCTCGTTCATTAGCAGAAAGTATAAATACTGAAAAAGGATTCATCTCAAAAATATGGATCGAAAATTCAGACACTGCAAGAAGTGGAGGTATTTATATATTTGACACTTTAGAAAATGCTCAAAATTATGCTGAAATGCATAGCGAACGAGTAAAACAAATAGGAGCAACAAATATCAATGTTGAATACTTTTCTATAAATGAAACTCTTTCCTCACTAAATAATGGGATATAAATAATTATCAAAGCCACTCACAATAGAGTGGCTTTTTTTGTAACAATTGGTAAAATATTTGTACTAGTAAACTAAATACCAATCGCATGAAAAACTTACTAAAGCTAGAACAACTTGCTGTATTAATTTTTATGATCGTTTTATATGGTCTACTAAAATTATCATGGATGTGGTTTGCAATTCTTTTTCTTGCTCCCGATATTTTTATGTTAGGTTATCTTTTTGGAAATAAGATTGGCGCAATATCCTATAATTTTATTCATAATTATTTTACGACAATTGCATTAATTCTTATTGGTTATTTTTTACATATTGAATGGTGTTTGATGATTGGATTTATATTTTCCGCTCATATTGCGTTCGATCGTTATCTAGGATTTGGTCTCAAAAAATATGATGGTTTCAAGTCCACTCATTTAGGAGATTTATAACATCACAACCTCATCTGTCGAACCTTTTTCCTTAATTTCTGAAATACTTCGCATCGTAATTTCTGAAATTTGTTCCAACGCTTCTTGTGTAAAAAAAGCTTGATGTGCAGTGACCAAAACATTTGGAAAACTCATCAATCGTTGAATCATATCATCCTGAATAATTTCTGCTGATAAATCTTTGAAAAACAATTTTTCTTCTTGCTCATAAACATCAATTCCCAAATAACCAATTTTATGATTTTTCAAGGCTTCAATCGCTTCATGTGTATTGATTAATCCTCCTCTACTCGTATTAATAATCGTTACACCATCTTTCATCATCGCAATCGTTTCTTGATTAATCATGTAATGATTTTCTGGCGTCAACGGACAATGCAACGAAATAATATCTGAGCTTTTAAACAACTTATCCAGCTCAACATATTCCACGCCATTATTCATCAATTCTTGATCTGGATACAAATCATACGCAATAATCTTACATCCAAAACCTTTCGCAATATTGATAAAAGCTTTTCCTATTTTCCCTGTTCCTACAATTCCAATTGTCTTCTGAAAAAGATTGAAACCAAGCAAACCGTTCAATGCAAAATTTTGTTCACGAACACGATTATAAGCTTTATGCGTTTTTCGGTTCAATGTTAACAACATCGCCATTGTATGCTCTGCCACTGCCTCAGGAGAATATGCAGGAACGCGACAAACTTTAATTCCAAATTCTTTCGCAGCTTCCAAATCGACATTGTTAAAACCAGCACATCTCAAAGCTATAATTTTAACGCCTTTTTTTGCTAAAATTTCAATGACTTGGCGATTCACTTTATCATTCACAAACACACAAACTGCCTGCTCATCTTCAATCGCGTTTACGATATGCGGACCTAAATGTGTTTCATAAAAATTAAGTTCAAAACCGTAATTTTTATTTTCAGCCTCAAAAAAAGTTTTGTCATAAGGCTTAGACGAAAAGAAAGCTATTTTCATTAAATTATTTTTAACTAATTTACGTTTTTAATTAATTGTAAATTAGTTTATACTTAATTATTATAAATTTTTAAATCATTCAAAATTAATTCATCTACTATATTTGATATTTTACTAAAAGCTATAAGCTGATGAATAAAAATTTCTAACTTCGTGAAAATTCAAATTCACACATGAAAAATATACTTTTATCAACGATTACATTAGCTTCTTTTACAGCTTTTGGACAAAATATTTCGAATCAAGCCATTGATCAAGTCACAGAAAATGCCATGAAAACTTTTGATGTTCCTGGGATATCTGTTGCGGTTATCAAAGACGGCACAATTCTGCATTCGAAAGGTTATGGAGTAAAATCGCTTAAAGCGGGAGAAAAAGTTCAGTCCAATACAAATTTTGGAATTGCTTCTAACTCAAAAGCTTTTACAGCAGCAGCTTTGGCGATTTTGGTTGATGAAGGAAAAATAAAGTGGGATGATAAAGTGATTACTCACATTCCTGAATTCAAGATGTACAACGATTATGTAACCAAAGAGTTTACAATTCGTGATTTATTAACGCATCGCAGTGGATTAGGTTTGGGAGCAGGTGATTTGATGGTTTGGCCTGATGGACATAATTTCACGCCAAAAGATATTATTTCAAATATTCAATTTTTAAAACCTGTTTCTGATTTTCGTGTCAAATATGATTACGATAATTTATTATACATCATCGCAGGAGTTGTAATTGAAAGAACTTCGGGACAATCTTGGACAGATTTTGTAACAAAAAGATTGTTGGAACCAATTGGAATGACGAATACTGCGGCGAATTGGCACTTGGTAAAAGATAAGAAAAATGCAATTGATCCGCACGTTCCGATTGATGGAAAATTACAAGTGATTGATCGTTATACGAACACCATTTTTGATGCAGCTGCAGGAATCTATTCGAATGTTGATGATATTGCAAAATGGTTGCAATTCAATTTGGATAAAGGAAAGGTTAATGGGAAACAAATTATTTCTGAAAAGCAAATGAATGAAATGATTACGCCACAAACTTTACAACCAAATCGCACAACTCCGCCTTATAATTCATTATTCAAAGCTTATGGTTTGGGATGGCAGTTGCAGGATATGAACGGAAAATTAGAAGTTTCGCATACTGGAGGATTGGAAGGAATTGTAACACAAACGATGTTTTATCCTCAAGAAAAATTAGGAATTGTGATTTTGACTAACCAACAATCAGGTGCAGCTTTCCGTGCAATTTCAAATACGATCAAAGATTTTTACTTAAAAAATCCTTCTACAGATTGGGTAAAAACCTACGATGAGTTGATGAAGAAAAATGTGGAAGAAGCCGATGTCATTACCGATGAAGTTTGGAAAACAGTTGAAGCAAATCAAAAAAATAAAGCCATCAAATTTGATACAAAAAGCGTAATCGGAACGTATAAAGACAATTGGTTTGGTGATGTTGTGATTTATGAAAAGAAAGGAAAAATAATTTTCGAATCGAAACGTTCACCTCAATTAACTGGTGAAATGTCATTTTACAAAGACAATACGTTTGCGGTAAAATGGTACAATCGTTATTTCCATGCAGACGCTTTTGTTTATGCAGAAATGAAAAATGGAAAAATGACAGGTTTCAAAATGAAAGCGATTTCTCCTTTAACAGATTTCAGTTACGATTTCCAAGATTTAGATTTTACGAGAAAATAAATTTTAATAAATACTAATCAAATGCGAAGTTCGAAATTCGAACTTCGTTTTTTTCTATTAAAAATGAAATTCAAAGGTTACGCATATGGGCTAATTTCGTCTATATCTTATGGATTAATTCCATTATTTATCCTACCTATAAAACAGGCAAATTTTTCGATGGATACTACATTATTCTATCGATTCTTTTTTTCTGCATTGATTGTCGGAACATATTTATTCATCAAAAAACAATCATTCAAAATAGATGTGAAACAGATTCCATTTTTAATCATTTTAGGATTATTGTACGGAATCTCAGCGGATGCTTTATTTTTAGGTTATGATTATTTAACTCCTGGAATTGCCTCCACATTATTATTCGTTTATCCGTTGATTGTTGCCATCATAATGGCTGTTTTCTTCAAAGAAAGAATTACAATTTCAACCATTATAGCCATTGTTTTTGTATTGGCTGGCGTCATTTTACTAAGTTTCAAAGAAGGAAAATTCGAGCTAAATCCAATCGGATTAGGAATTGTATTTATCAGTGCTTTGGGTTACGGATTATATATTGTGACAGTCAACAAATCGAAAGTACGAGATATAAAAGGCTTTACATTAAGCTTTTATTCTTTTCTATTTACAACGATTTATTACGCAATAAAAATGATTATTCACAAAGACTCGTTCATTTTACCATCATTAGAATTAACCTTCAACTTTTTTACATTTGCCTTTGTAACGACAGTTATTTCGAGCATCGCTTTGATTTATGCGATTAAAAATATTGGTTCTACAGCCACTTCTATTCTTGGCGCATCAGAACCTGTGGTTGCCGTTGCTGTAAGTGTTATGATATTTGGTGAAGATTTTTCGTTGAGTTTAGCTTTAGGAATTTTTATGATTATTCTAGGCGTGACTCTGAATGTAATTAGTGATGCATATCAACAAAAAAGATTGAAGTAATTGTAAATCCTATTTTTAACTTTGCAGCAATGAAACAGAAATTTAATCCTGAAGGTTGGAATCGTATAGAGCATTTTAATATGTTCTCGAAAATGGATAATCCGTATGTCGGAGTTGTTGCGGAGGTTGAATCTTCTAAAGCGTACAAATTTGCCAAGGCAAATAAGTTGTCTTTTTTCGCCATTTATTTACATTGTTCGATGTTGGCAGAAAATAAGATGAATGAATTTAAATATCGTATCGAAGATGATGAAATTTTTGTGTACGATCATTTAGATTGCGGAACAACAATTGGAAGAAAAGACGGAACTTTTGGTTTTGCGTTGATGAATTTTACCGAAGATTTTGATGCATTTAACGCGCAACTTCAAGAACAAATACAAAGTGTAGAAAACTCGGTTGGTTTGCACATCAAAAATGAAGAAATTACCATTGGTTTGGTTCGTCATTCTACGTTTCCATGGTCGAGATTTACAGGTCTAACGCAACCAAGTAATTTTGGAACGGGAGAATCTATTCCGCGAATTATTTTTGGAAAAGCGTATACCCAAAACGATAAAATGTACATGCCTGTTTCGGTTGAAGCAAATCATGGTTTTGTAGATGGTTTTCATTTAGCGAATTATCTACAAGAATTTGAAAACGAATTAGGTAAATATTAGTTTATTCTCTTAAAAAATATGATTAAAATTGTTGAAAGCAGAAATGATGATTATCTAGCCTTACAAGAATTGTTTCTTCAATCTAGACGAAAAACTTTTTTGTGGACTGATACTTCCCGATATAAATTATCTGACTTTGATGAAAGTACTAAAAATGAGTACATTTTAGTTGCATTCGTAGATGAGATATTGGTTGGATTTGTTTCTGTTTGGCTTATTGACAATTTTATTCATCATTTATATGTAGACGAACAATATCATAATCAATCGGCTCAGAATTATTGAATAAAGTAATCGAAAAAGTTGGATATCCAATTAGATTGAAGTGTGATGAAAAAAACACAAAAGCTCTCCGTTTTTATAAACAAAAAGGCTTTATTGAAAAAGAAAAAAAAGCATTCGAAAATGGTTTTTACTTATTATTAGAACTTGATGTATAAACGAGTTTCGAGTTTCGAAATTCGTTTTTTTTATGGTTTATTCTGATTCTGTTCGTAGTTCATTTATTGGTTCAGGTAGAATTATCTTAATATTAGGGAAATATTTTTCATCTTCTTTTAAAATAAAATCTTTATCATACTCGTAATAATGTGATAATCTTCGCAAAATAAATTGATTAGATTCTAAATCTCTTTGAAATCTAATTTTATAACCTTTTACTTCATCTTCAAAAATATCAGTTACCTCAAAAGGTACTTTAATTGCTTTATTTATATCTACAAATCCTTCAACAATTTTATCATCTTGATTAACTATTAATTTATAAATTCTACCATTTATTTTAGTCTGTAAATATTTGTAATCACTATTCAAATTAATTTCTTTTGCTTCAAAAATATAAATATACAAGTTATCCTCTGTAAAAATAATTCCTATATTTTCGGCATTCAAATGATTAGATTTCGCTATTATAATTGCTTGTTCTAATGCTTGATAAAAATTTTTATCTTTGATTTCTTTTGGAATCGAGTTAATCTTGTTTGTTTGACAACCAAAGAAAAATAAAAGAATTAAAACTGAATAAATATATTTCATACAAGTGTTTTGATTAAAGATAATCAATTCACTGCAACTTTTTTATTTAGTTTTTTCGACCAAGAAAAAATATAAATCGTTCCGATAATTGAAGGTACAATCCAAAAATAAATATTATCTCCAAATCCAGCGCCTGCAACCAAAAACGCTGTTACTGAAGCGATATAAGCGCCAATCATTTTTCCAACATGATTCATTGTCCATTTTTTATAATTCTCTGGATTCTTGTAAAAAATAAAATCTCGATAAGACATAAATCCGCCTAATAAACCAAAAATTAAATACAACAATCCAATTGCATTGCTTGTGAAAAGTGGAAGTAATCCAAAAACAATCATCACAATAGATGTGATAAACATTGTTCCAGAAATGATTTTATCTAAATTATTCGAATAATTTTTGCGCTTATAATTCAGTATTCTATTTCCGATCAAAATCATATAAATCGTGAAAATACCAATCATTAAAAGGAATGAATTGTGGTGATTCGGAAAAGCACAAATAATCAACGAAAGAATAGAACTAACTAACATACCAATCGAAAATATATTTCCTACTTTTTTGTGTGTCGAATTTCCTTTTTTTATGATCATAACAGCAGTTCCGGCAACCAAACCAATTCCTCCGAAAAATGCGTGAATGTAAATAATGATTTTGACTAAATTTTCCATAATGTGTTTATTTATTATGGAATAAAATTAAGTGAAGTCGTTTTTAATTTTAAAAATTATTGACCGAATTGTCGAATTTCGTGGATGAATTGTATTACTCTTTTGTTTTCACTGTTTCGATAGCATCATTCATCAAATCGAACTCGTAACCTTTGTAGGCTAAATATGCTTTTACTTTGTTTATTTTCTTGAAAGATTCTCGCTCAGAAGCTAATAAATTGAACTTTTTCTGTGTTAAATGCAATAAATTATTCCAATATTTATCCAAATCAATTTCTTCCTTAAATGCTTTTTCAATTAATTTTTGATCAATTTGACGCATTTTTAATTCTTGACGAAGACGATTTCTTCCCCACATTTTTTGATTGACTTTTCCTCGAACAAAGCTATGTACAAATCGTTCTTCATTCAGAAATCCGTAATGAATTAACTTAAAAAGAATCTCATCTTTCGCTTCTGGAATCAAATCAAAATCACGTAGTTTTTTCTCTACTTCCCAATGACAACGATCTTGATAAAGACAATATTTTGCCATTTTATCTTTGATTTCATCAATCGTATAAATCTTTTTTTGGTTGTCTTTAGAGAAATTCATGTAACAAAGTTAAGATTTTAATGAGAGAATTAGAAAATGTAAGATGATCAACATCTTTTATCGCTAACCATAACAAAATATTTATATGAAACAATAAGTGGTTTAATAATTTATATATTTGCTGATAACTATTATATCTAAACTATTGAAAACTTCAAGAATATCAATCCTTGATGGATTACGCGTATTTGCAATTCTTATTGTAATTATATCTCATTATTTACATAAATACGATTTACATGGAAATCAATTTCTAGAATTTGTACAAAATTATGGTTATTTTGGAGTTCCATTTTTCTTTGTAATATCAGGATTTGTTATTTTATACTCTCTTGAAACAACAAATAGTTACAAAGATTTTTTGAAAAAAAGATATATTAGATTAGCTCCAGGAATGTTAATTTGTTCTATTATTACATTCAGTTTTTTTAAATTTATATACACTGGAGATGGTTATACTAATTCCAAATCTTTCGCAAATTTATTGATTGCAAATACCTTTATAGACCCACACGTATTTAATTTACCATCTGGAACTCTTAAATATTACTATATAGATGGATCTTATTGGAGTCTCTGGGTTGAAGTTTGTTTTTATTTATTAATAGGTTTTTTATATTTCAAAAATCGAGAAAATTATATCCAAAACTTTGTACTTATTTGTGCCATTGGCTTTCCTATCTATTTTACTTTAAGTAGTAGTTTTGCTCATAAATTTTTAGAACCATATCTAAGTACGCCAACCTTAGATTACTTAAAATTAATAAGTAGATGTTTGGTATTATTTAGAGAAAGTTTTTGGTTTATGATAGGTATGTTTTTATATAAATTATATCATGATAAAACTGATAAAAAATACATTCTATATATTATTATTTGTGGTGTTATATTAGTTTTACAAGAGAAGTTAGACATTGGTTTTTCATTTTTAACAATTTTTACTCTTGCTATTTATTTAACCTTTATATACCAACCAAAATGTCTTAATTTCTTAACAAATCCAATTATCACAAAAATCGGAGTTAGTTCCTATTCAATATACCTTATTCACAGCTATTTAGGTTCTGGTATTATCGAAATGTACAATCATCACATAGGTAGAGAATCGTATGTTATTTACTTTGTTATGATTATTTCAGTAATACTATTTGGACTTTTTAGTTATAAATATTTAGAAAGACCAATTTCAAATTTTATCAAAAAGATCTTATTTAAATAAAAAAACTGAATCATTTCTGATTCAGTTTTTTTATTATTTATTAACCTATTTTTATTAAGCTTTTTGTAATTCCGCTATATATTCTGTTGGATTCTCAGCATTGAAAACTGCCGAACCTGCAACTAAAGCGTCTGCACCAGCTTCTACCAATTTTGATGCATTTTGTACACCAACTCCTCCATCAATTTCGATGATCACATTTGCATTAGCTTCTGTAATCATTTTTTTCAATTTTGATACTTTGTTGTATGTATTCTCAATGAATTTTTGACCTCCAAAACCTGGATTAACACTCATAATTAACACTAAGTCTAGATCGTTAATCACATCTTCTAAAACAGATACTGATGTATGCGGATTAAGCGCCACTCCTGCTTTCATTCCTTCTGCTTTTATGGCCTGAATTGTACGATGTAAATGTGTACACGCTTCGTAATGAACAGTCAAAATATCTGCGCCAACTTGTTTGAAAATTGAAATATAACGATCTGGATCAACAATCATTAAATGTACATCCAAAACTTTGTCTGTTAACGAATTTATTTTCTCAATAATTGGCATTCCGTAAGAGATATTTGGAACAAAAACGCCGTCCATTACATCTAAATGAAACCATTCGGCTTGAGAATTATTAACCATTTCGATGTCTTTTGCTAAATTCCCGAAATCGGCTGCTAAAATTGATGGTGCTACTATTGGCATAATCTTATTTGTTGTTTGTTTGTATTTTGTGGTGCAAAGGTAATGAAATAAAAAAATCGTTGAAAACTCAACGATTTATATTTTTTAGAAATTATAACCAACTCGAAAGCCTAAATCTAAGGCAACTCCTGTATTTGTACTCTTTACTTCTGATGTTGTATAATTATCAAAATCATAGTTTGTATATGTTTCTTGATAAAGAGAAAGTCCTAATCCTGTATAAAACTCGTAAAAAAAGTTTTGAGCAAAAGAACGTTTAAATCCATAATTGAATGTAATAGAACCTTGCGGATTAACACCTAAATTATCACTATTAGACGTTGTTAACCAATCTGGCGTATAAGTTCCTTTTAAAGCAATATAATTCCCAGAATTATTTTTGGTGTTTTTTCCTTTACCAATTCTTCGGTCAAAATTATAATAATAACGTCCTTCTAAAGCTATATTTGTTGTCAAAATATACTCAAAATCACTCCCATAAAAATCGCTATAGCTGTATCTGAAACCTCCTAAATAATCTAAAGATCCAACAGCCGTAAAATTTTCGGATAAAGCTTTTTCATATTGAATTCCGATTCCAATAAAACTAACGTTTGCATTAAACAAATCTGTTGCTTTTTCTTGAGCAAATAGTGAAGATGATAATAAGAGAGTAAATAACAGTTTTTTCATTTTCAGTGTTAATTAATTCAATACGAATATAACAGAAAAAATGATTCAGCAAAATTATTTTTAATCCAAGAAAACTCTATTGTCAATAAAGTTATAAGGTTCTTCGTCTTTCAATTCTTCGTTGATGATAAAATGAATCGAATCTTTTGACATAAAAATATAAGTATAAATATCTGCCATCTCATCAGAATCTCTAAACTCGTAATATTCATCACCAATCGTACACCAAACGCCTTCGTCTTCAGAAAAAGTTACACGATCATCACTATAAATCGTTTTAAAGTTAACCGTCATTGTGCCGTCAGCTTTTCTATTGACCATCCAACTATTTGTTTCTCCTTTAAAAAATTTCCCATGATCAGTTCCAGACCAAATTCCAACAAATCGTTCATCTACATCCATAGATTTTATATATTCTTTCATTTGGTTTTGATCAGCTTTGTTCATCATGATTTTCTATATTAAAATTAGCTTAAAAGTAGCCAATCTATACTTCTTCTCATCTCAAAAAGACTTAATTTGCAGCTTGGGATAAAAACAACAAATTTATGGAAAATAATATGCTTAATCAACATCCAGCAGATATTGCCGAACAATTAACTGCACTGAACGTAAAGGAAAGAAATATCGCTTTTTATTCGCTTTCGAATGATGATAAAGTTGAAGTATTCTCCTATTTTGAACCCGATATTCAGTACGAAATTGTAAAAAGTTTGACGGACGAAGATTTAGCCGAGGTTTTGAACAATCTTGATCCTGATGACCGAACAGAACTTTTTGAAAATTTCCCAGATCAATTAATCAAACATTCCATTAATCTTTTAAATCCTGAAGAACGTGCTACAGCACTGAATTTGATTGGATACAAAGAAGATTCGATTGCACGTTTAATGACACCAAATTATATTCAGGTAAAAGAACATTATACAGTAAAACAAGTTTTGGCTCACATCAAAAAGTATGGAAAAAAAGCGGAAACGTTGACGTATATTTTTATTGTTGATGGAAAAAATAGATTGATTGATGATTTAAAAATTGGCGAAATTCTTTTGGCTGATGAAGATACGAAAGTAGAAGATTTGATCGATCATAATTTTGTTTCAATCAAGACGACGACTCCTTTAGAAGATGCGTTAGAAGTTTTTGATAAATACGATCGTTCTGCTATGCCAATTGTGACAGAAAATGATGTTTTGGTCGGAATTGTAACCTTCGACGACATCTTGGATCGAATGAAAATGCGTGATACAGAAGATATTCAGAAATTCGGAGGAATGGAAGAATTGGATGTTTCGTATACTAAAACACCTATTGCGGAATTAATCAAAAAGCGCGCAGGTTGGCTGGTTATCTTATTTATTGGCGAAATGTTTACGGCTTCTGCAATGAGTTATTATGACCAGGAAATCGAAAAAGCGGTTGTGTTGGCTTTATTTGTTCCATTGATTATTTCGAGTGGCGGAAATTCTGGTTCTCAAGCGGCTTCACTGATTATTCGTGCGATGGCTTTGGGCGAATTAAAGCTAAAAGATTGGTGGTATGTAATGAAAAAAGAATTTGCTTCGGGATTAATCTTAGGTGCAATTCTAGGATTTGTGGGTTTTATCCGAATCTTAATTTGGCAAAAAACTGGAATTTATAGTTATGGAGAGTATTGGTTGTATATAGCTTTAACAGTCGCTTTATCTTTAATTGTTATTGTTTTATGGGGAACACTTTCAGGATCTTTAGTTCCATTTATTTTGAGAAAAATTGGATTTGATCCCGCAACAGCATCCTCGCCTTTCGTTGCTACTTTGGTTGACGTTTCAGGATTGATTATCTACTTTACAATTGCTGCAATTTTACTAAGCGGGAAATTATTATAATGAAAAACTCCAACTAAATTTAGGTGGAGTTTTTTATTTTTATCGTCCGATATATGTTTTCAAAATCTTAGATCTTGAAGTATGTTTTAAACGGCGAATTGCTTTTTCTTTAATTTGACGAACACGTTCTCTTGTTAAATCAAACGTTTCTCCAATTTCTTCTAACGTCATTGGGTGTTGTCCGTTTAATCCGAAGTATAAACGAATTAAATCAGCTTCACGAGGCGTTAATGTTTGTAATGCACGTTCAATCTCTACACGTAAAGATTCTATCATCAACTGTACATCTGGAGATGGAGATTCACCAATGTTTAATACATCGTATAAGTTAGAATCTTCTCCTTCTACTAATGGTGCATCCATTGAGACGTGGCGACCAGAGTTTTTCATCGACTCTTTTACATCCCCTTCAGACATATCCAAAACTTCAGAAATTTCTTCTGCAGATGGGGCACGCTCATGTTCTTGTTCTAATAAAGCATAGGCTTTATTAATTTTATTGATCGATCCAATTTTATTTAATGGTAAACGTACAATACGAGATTGTTCTGCTAATGCTTGTAAGATAGATTGACGAATCCACCAAACTGCATACGAGATAAATTTGAAACCACGCGTTTCGTCAAAACGTTGCGCTGCTTTAATCAAACCTAAATTTCCTTCATTAATTAAATCTGGTAAACTTAAACCTTGATTTTGATATTGTTTCGCAACAGATACCACGAAACGTAAGTTTGCTTTTGTTAATTTTTCTAAGGCAACACGATCTCCTGCTTTGATACGTTGTGCTAACTCTACTTCCTCCTCCGCTGTAATCAAATCTACTTTACCAATCTCTTGTAAGTATTTATCCAACGACGCAGTTTCACGATTTGTTACCTGCTTTGTAATTTTAAGCTGTCTCATTTAACTAAAACCCTCCTATTATTAATGATTATTATCGATTTCTTTTGGCATTTTATCAACACCACTATATATGTATACGCAGATAACTGAAAAAGGTTACATAATATTGTAAAATATTTCAGAATTAATATCTTAAAACTTCGTAAATCATTTGTGCAGAGAGTTTCGCTGTCGAGTTATCAACATCAAAAAGCGAATTATATTCAACCAAATCAAAGATTTTCACTTTGTTTGAGTTTATCAAAACCTTCAAAATATATTTAACCTGAAAAGGAGTCAAACCATTAATTGTCGTTGCACTTACACCTGGCGCATAAGCTGCATCAAAAACATCCATATCCAACGAAACATAAAGCGCATCAAATTGTTGAACAATCGTTTTCAAATCGTCTAACACTTTATTCAAATTGAAATGAACTTCATCTGCTAAAATATAATTAGCGCCTAAATTTTCTGCACGTTGAAATAAAGCTTTCGTATTTCCTAATTCTTGAATACCGATTGGAATATAATTGAAAGCTATTTCATTTTCTTCGCAGTACTTAGCCATTTCGTAAAAAGGCGTTCCAGAAGTTGATTGTGGATTTGGCGTTCTCAAATCAAAATGTGCATCAAGATTGATAATTCCAATATTTTTGTATGATTTCGCTAAAGCCAAAAAATCTCCTAAAGCTGTTTCATGTCCACCTCCAATTACAATCGGAAAATGATTTTGTTGAATGATTTTATCAACTTGATTGATTTGTTCATCTCTCGCAGATTCTAGATTCTTATCATCACAGTGAAAATTTCCAGCATCGAAAATAAAATCAGTTTCAGAAAAATGTAAAGGCAAATTCGCTAAACTTTTACGAATCAAATCTGGCGAATTTTTCGCTCCAATTCGCCCTTTATTTCGTTCAACACCTTCTTCCGAACAAAATCCTAAAAGTACTTTTGGTTGAATGGATGATAATTCAAATTTATCGTAATCAGAAATTACTTGATGAATTCTTAGTCCTAATTCTCCATCTTCAGAATCAATTCTTCCTGTCCAAATTTCTTGATTAAATGGTGTTTTTTGCATGATTAATAAAATTTAGGTAACGACAATTTATATTTTACAGTTACAATACGAATCGCAGCGATAATAGCTCCCGAAACAATGAAATTGATATTACGATCTAATCCAAAATTATCAAAAATTAAATACATCACACCTCCTGCGATACATGCCATTGCATAAATTTCTTTCACAAAAACTGTAGGCGTTTTATTCATCAAAACATCGCGCAACATACCACCCATTACAGCGGTCATCATTCCCATCATCACAGAAATAAAATTGTTTGCACCCAAAGAATGTGCTTTCTCTAAACCTACTATTGTAAATAAAGCAATTCCTAATGTGTCGAAAAGCATTAATGTTACTCTTAACCGTGAAAAATATTTGAAAAATAATCCTGCCAATAAAATTCCAGCAAAAACTGCGTAAATGACATTCATATCATTTATCCAAACTAACGGATAACTGTTAAGGAATAAATCGCGTAAAGTTCCGCCACCAACAGCCGTTATAAAAGCAAAGCAAGCAATTCCGAACCAATCGTGTTTTTGTCTTTCATCTCCAGCTAAAGCACCAGAAATTGCGAACACAACTGTTCCGAATAATTCAAAAAAGTATTGAATTTCCATCTATAAAAAATTAGTTCGCTAAGATACGAATCTATAAATTAATGACTTTTAAACTTTGGTAATGATAAATTGTATTTAATTGCAACCAAACGAATTGCGACAATTACAGCTCCCGAAACAAAGAAATTAATATTACGATCAAGTCCCAATTTCCATAAAATCATGTAAATAACTGCACCACAAAGACATGCGAACGCATAAATTTCTTTCTTGAAAATAATAGGAACTTCATTCAACATCATATCTCGAATAATGGATCCAAAAACCGCAGTAAACATTCCCATTACAGGTGCAATTACGGGATGAATTCCAAGATTTAGAGCTTTTTCTAAACCAACAATCGTAAACAAAGCAATCCCTAACGTATCAAAAAGCATAAATGTTTTACGAAGTTTAAGTAAAGGTGTATAGAAAATTGCGGCTAAAACAACACCAATCCCTACCGCATAAATAAGATTCACATCCTTTATCCACATAATCTCAACAGAAAGTAATATATCACGTATTGTACCGCCTCCAATTGAAGTTAGGAAAGCAATAAAGGTTACACCAAACCAATCATTTCCCGATTTTTCATCTGCTGCTAAAGCGCCCGAAATTCCAAAAAAAAGTGTACCAAATAATTCGAAAAAATATTGAATCTCCATTTCTATTGTATTAAATCATATTGTGTTGTGCTCTGTCAAAAATAAACACTTTTCTTTTTTTAACGATGTTTAAATATACAATCGAAAATAAAAAAAGACTAACACATTTGTTAGTCTTTTTGTTAATATTAATAATAATTTGTTTTTTCTAATTGCTTTTCATCAATCGGATCTTCATCCAAATAGCGTTCTAAACTATCATCTAACTCTTTCATCCAAGGTGTGTGATGTTTTTCTGCTTTCGTTTCGTCCATAACAGAGGTATAGGTTTTATCTCGATAAGTTAAAATATTTTCTTCTTTATCTTTTAACCAAGATTTGAACATATTAGCTACTTTATCCAAATCGAACATAGGATAATCAGTCATATGAATCAAATCCTTCAAATAATCCGTTTGAAAATCAACATGGTCGTCAGCAGAAATTGATTGTTTTTCATAATCAATCCATTTCTGAATATCGTTTTGAATATCCTGTTTTGAAGGTAAATCAATTCGTCCCAAAATATAATCACGTGCAAACCATGCTTGTGCATCAAACATATTAAATGTGTAATATTGATCCTGCATTCCCAAAAATAACAATTGAGCATTAACATCTGATATTACACCTTTATACATTCCTTCTGGATACAAACAGTTTTTTGTTTTTAGACGCAAATTATCTGGTAAAAACGGAAATTTGTGTTGATAACCTGTACACATAATCACTGCATCAAACTCTTTTGATGTTCCGTCTTTGAAAAATGCTTTCTTATCCTCAAAATGAGTGACCAAAGGCAATTCTTCTATTCCTTTTGGCCATTTACAATCGATTGGATTTGTACGATAAGAAATTGTGACCGATTTAGTTCCGTGTTTATAGCATTGTACCGCAATATCTTCTGCCGAATAACTACTACCAATCAATAAAATTTCTTTGCCTCTAAATGGATCCGCTCCACGGAAATCATGCGCATGCATTACATTTCCTGTATAATTCTCAATCCCTTTAAAATAAGGCATATTTGGTGTAGAAAAATGTCATGTTCCGACAATTAAATAATCGAAATACTCTTCGAAAGTTTCATTTTTCTTTAAATCATCAAAAACAACGCGAAATTGTTTTTGATTCTCTACATAATCTACCCACCTTGCAACGGTATTAAACTGAATGTACTTTCGCGCATTACTTTGTTTAATTCTCCCTTCTATATAATCGAATAATACTTCTCTTGGTGGATAAGAAGATATTGTTTGACCAAAGTGTTCAGAAAATGTATAATCTGCAAATTCTAAACATTCTTTTGGTCCATTCGACCATAAATATTTATACATACTGCCATGCAATGGCTCTCCGTATTTACCTACTCCTGTACGCCATGTGTAGTTCCACATTCCTCCCCAGTTGTCTTGCTTCTCAAAACATTTAATTTCTGGAATTTTGTTACCTTTTTTTTCTTCTGACTCAAATGCTCTTAACATTGCCAAACCACTTGGTCCAGCCCCGATAATGCCTACTTTTAAACTCATGAATTGTTTTTAATTAAACTTATATGAACTACTCAACTATCATTCGATAGTAATTGATTTTTATGTCTGAAACGACCTGATATAGAAACAAACTTCTATAAAAACTGTGTAAAACAGAATAGAATGTGTAATAAATGGATTACAACATATAAGAGATAGAAAACCTCTTGCTGAATAAATAAAATTTTATTCAAAATTAAATTATTCTTCAATGTACTAAAATTATAGCAGATGGACAAATATTAATGAAACATAATAATAAGCTTAATTATTATGGCGTTCCCTTCGGTCGGGCTATCCTTTCCAATCTTTTGTAGAAGAAAATAGAGGTTATATAGAAAAGACATTTGCTACAAAAGGATTTCCACTGCTACCCCTAACGCGGATTGAGTTCTAAGTTTTGAGTTATAAGTTATAAGACGTAAGATTTAAGACTTACAGAATAAAGATCTAAACAAAAGTATCCCTTAAAGGGATTATAGAGGTGTTTTCGAGTTATGAGTAGTAAGTTCTGAGTTAGTTCTTGTTTTATAAAACATAGTTTTGAGTTAGCGTAAAGCTTACAGCCTTCAGGCTAAGCGTAACGTGTAACCACAAAAAAGCCTCAAGAAAATAATCTTGAGGCTTTTAA